>JAUHXI010000070.1 GCA_030426875.1 bacterium | reverse complement strand
CCGATTTAGGCGGAGACTTCAATGTCGTGACAGAGGCTCGTGTTGCCTCTATCGCTGAAGTTAATGGGCTAAAAGCTGAACTGGCTACACTAGGTTCATATGATGGAGATGACAGCCTACAAGTGGCTCTGGATGATTACCTCAATATCATGATTAAGACCCTTGAGAATGAAGAGGCTGAGTTGGTTGAACTCTGGGATAGCGTCGGTAACAATGAGATGACTGAAGAGGAGCTTGAACTGCAAACTCAACTCATTGATGTGATTGTTTTGAATCATAATGGAGCTTATGATGCACTACTCACCACACAAAATGATTTCGCTGTCTTCTATGGTTTTGACCTCATTATGAACTGAGCACCCTCATTTTGAGGGCTGTGTGGTCTTAAAAATTTAAAGACGGCCTCAATGGGCCGTTTTTAAATGGACTTTGAAATCTTATCACTCCAAAGTCACACTAAAGTGAAGGGGTGAGGGTTTCAACTCTGAACTGATGCATAAAATCAAATATTATGCTATAATACAATAAATTATTCAAATGGAAGCCATATTTTTATGCTGACCTCTATAATAGCCTTTTCTTTGCTAACATTCGGGGCTACCCACCTTCCCGTTTCGTTGCCAGACATTGACCTGGAGGATTTTGACCCCACCGTAAAAATCATCAGCATTGATGAACTTCTTAATGGTCAACTGATGCAAGAAGTACTGGGAAGTGGAACCCTCATTAATGAGGACGGTTTGATTGTGACCAATGCTCATGTGGTTGTGAGTGAGTCAACCAACAGGCCCTTTGATGTGTTTGCTGTTTGTGTGAATGTGAGTGTTATGGAACCTCCTGAATGCCGCTTTACGGCTAGCTTAGTTCGTTATGATCAAACAATAGATTTGGCCCTACTTCAAATCAATGATAAGACTATTTTTGGTGAATTACCTGATCAATTTCCCCACCTCACCTATGATTTTGCAACAGAACCCGAATTGAAAGAAAAAGTGAACCTGTTGGGCTACCCCGTCAGCGGTGGCATCACGCTACACAGTACTCAAGGGCAAATCAGCGGATTTGAAACCGAAAATGGCCACGCCTACATAAAAACCGATTCTGACATTGATGATGGAAACTCGGGGGGGACCATGCTGGATTCAGAAGGAAATTTTATTGGTATACCCACTTATTTTAAGTCAGGCTATGAGGTTTCTGGGCGGGCTCTAAGAATCAGTGAAGTCAAGGCATGGATTGATTCCGGGGAAGGAAGGGGGGCCACTGCAAATCCAAGGGCAACTGAAACCTTAATTATGGACTGGAAAAGACTTTTTAAAGCCAAAGAAACAGGCCTCTATACTTATCCAAACTATCCTCGACTGTCACTAAAGGCTCCAGATAATTGGGAATTTTTTGCCATTGCTGACCGGTATTTTTACCTCGGCAGCTTCCACGAGAGTCTCAGCTACATTCAAGGTGAAATAAGCTATAAACCATTTAAAGAAGAAGAAACTTTTGAAGACAAGTTGGATGACATCCACTATTTTTATGGTGAGGATTATACAAACCATGAAATGGTGAGCATTGGAAGTGATAAGGAAGCTGCCCATGCCTGGAAAGAAGATGTGGAGGGATCGTGGCACGTCATTCATGCGACATATGGCTATTCATACTTATTTTTAGATTATTTCATCGCCAATCAAAATCAAGAGGAATCCCAGGCCAGTGTGGATGCATTTTTGACCGCCCTTGAATTTAAGGATCCCATTCAAACCACACCAGATAAATTAACAGAGCTCAATGACGCCGCTTTGCCTTTTTCATTGAGCTTTCCAGAGCACTGGCACCTGGCTGAAGGGGGCTTTTCTAATTATAATGTTGCTCATGCCAGAATCGCAACCGATCGTTTAGATCTGTTTAAATTGAGCTATCAAGAATTGCCTAAGGGTGGACTTCATTTGACGGGAGAGGAGGGCATTGTTTATGACCAAGACAATCGTTTAATTGAAGGAGAAGTCATTGTTTTTGAAGACCCAGCTCTAAAAGTAGATGGATTGCCCGGGCGAATGATTGTGACTGAGTATCTTGATGGCGAACAACTCACCATCACTTTTTTTGCCGTGGTGCAGACGCCCATGTATGAAATCAATTTATACCACGAAGTGGATCAAGCGTTCATGGAAGAAGGTTTGGATGACTTCTTATATGTTCTAGGAAGCTATAGCACCAAAGCCCCCTCAATGGCACTAGACCTGTCAGAAGATAGTGAGAACTTAAGCAGCTGGCCCGAAGGAACCGTGATCGAGCCAGACCTTTATGAATTGCCCAACCGGAGTGACATCTTGAAGAGCCTTTCTAATTAAAATCAACCCTTTATGATCGCTTTTATCATAGCAGCCTATGCCTCGCATTTTGGAGCTCAGGAATTCTTAAACTATTTATTAGAAGGAGATCCTGGGGCTTTCAATCCAACCGTTAAAATCATGGCTTTTGAAGAATCATTAAACGGTCAGCCCATTGCCTTTCTTGATGGCTCAGGAACCCTTATCAGTGAGGATGGCTTGGTTTTAACCAATGCACATGTGGTGGTCAATCCCGACACCAACAGACCCTTTGATATGATCAATGTTTGTGTGAGCTTTGACTTAAAAGAAGAGCCTGAATGCCGCTTTACTGCCACCATTGAGCGATATGATGAAAGAATTGACTTAGCCCTAGTTCAAATCAATGACACACCTGTTTTTGGACGGCTGCCTGATGAATTTCCTTATTTGAATTATACTGAGTCCGTTGATACACTTGAGTTGGGCGATCGAGTGAGTGTGGCTGGTTATCCAACCAGCGGCGGCATCACCATCCACTACACCGAAGGGCAAGTCAGCGGTTATGAAGTTTACAATGGCTACACTTATCTAAAAACCGATGCTGACATTGACTCCGGTAATTCTGGCGGCACCATGATGAATGAGGAGGGAAACCTCATCGCGGTTCCGACTTATATCAACAGTAACTATGAAACCTTTGGAAGGGCTCTGATCGCCGATGAATTTGTTGATTGGATCAATTCTAATCGGGGTGAGCCTGGTGTTGAAAACCCGCGAGCCAACGAAGCCCTCGCCAAAGAATGGACCCGATTGTTATCGGCTCAAGAGAAGCAAAAACATGAGTACACCAGCTACCCAGGCTTGTCATTTGAACTTTCTGAGGAGTGGCTGATTCATGAAATAGCCGACGAGTCTTTCATTTTGAGTAAAGTTGGAGATCAAAACAGCTATGTGAACGGGTATTTGGACTATGATCTTTTTGAACAAGAAGATAGTCATGAGAATCATCTAAAAATTTTGCATGGCTTATATGGAGATCATTATTATACAAACCAAGACACAAAACAAGTGGCTGGCAAAGACGTCGTTCACCTATGGCACAACACGGGTGACGGCACTGACAACGTGCTCTATATCACTCACGGGTATTTTAATTTAAGCATGGATTATTTCATCCCCAATAATGACAATGGCGAGTCTGAGAGGGAAATGGAGGAATTTTTAGCATCAATCACATTCAATGAACCCATTAAAAACACTCCTCCAACCCTAGAGGAACTGACAGGCCCCCTACTGCCCTTTAAGGTTAAAACCCCTGAAGGATGGCGACTTGAAAAAGAAATGGGTCACAACAGCTCCATTGCCAGAGCAGAGAGCAATCCCAACCTGATTTCGAGGTTAATCATTAGCTATTGGGAGTTGCCCCAAGGGCTGACTCATTTAACCGGTGAGGAGGGATTGCAAAATGATTTTGACCTTTATGTACTGGAGGAAGAACGGGTGACGTTTCAGGATCCCAACCTAATTATTGATGGCCTGCCGGGATGGCTTTATGCCTCTGAAAGGGAGAATGATACCCACGAAATCATCACCCTTTCGGCAACGATATTGAGTCCCATGCACGAGATTTACTTCTTCCACGAAGTGGAGCGGGATCAGTTTGAACAAGACGTGGCTGGCTTTTTATCGTTATTAGAAAGTTATCAATCCCAAGTGCCAGATCTGGTTGAAATGACGGCTGAAGAATATGTAGCCATGGACCATTGGCCAGAAGATTCAAAAGTTCAAGAGGGCGTGTATCAATTACCCAGTGCTGAGGCGATTATTAGTAGCTTGCAATAAAAATCAAGAAAAACTCCAAATTCCAACTCACAAATTCCGAAAAATTCCAAGAGCCCATCTTGGCTCTAATAAAGCTTGCCACCCGATCTGAATACTATGCCTAGGCCCCCTTTTCTAACCCCCAGAGGGAGGATATAAATGGAGATTGGTGTTGAGTCACTGGAGTCAGTCCAAAGAACTGCCCCAGCGGTGGACTTGAAATTTAATGAATTGCCCCCGGCGACAGATTTTAAATGATCAAACAGGGAAAATCATAAATCAAAAATCAGTCATCAGGAATCATAATAAATCAGAATAAGAAGGATTCCTCTTTAGCAGGGCTGCCCAAAGGACGGGGTGTGTACAAAATAGGGTTTTAAATTTTGGAATTTTAAACTTGGTGATTAGAATCTGGAGTTTTTTTAGAATTTGGCGCTTGAAGCTTAACATCACTTCGCACAAGTTGTTAGGACTTCCACTCCCCCCTTCTCATTCACATAAACCATGTCTTCAATGCGGACACCGCCTTTGCCCTCTACATAAATCCCAGGTTCGATGGTGAAGACCATGCCAGGCTCAACGGTTTGGCTGGAGTGAGCGGAAACGGTGGGCGCTTCGTGCACCTCGAGGCCAGTTCCGTGGCCAGTGGAGTGTGCGAAGTAATCGCCATAGCCTGCTGCTTCGATGACCTGGCGAGCTGCTTTATCGAGGTCCGAAAATAACATGCCAACCTGAATGGAATCGATGGCTTTTTGATTGGCCTCACGCACAATTTTGTATATTTTTTCCTCAAAATTAGGGGTACTTTTTTTACTCTTCCCACTTTTTTCCCAAAAAAAGACCCGGGTCATGTCAGTGATGTAACCTTCAAAAATAATGCCTGAATCAATCAGAACCATTTGATTTTTTTTCAATTTATTTTTACTTTTTTGATGGTGAATGTCTGCCGTATCTTTGCCAAAGGTGATGATGGGTGGAAAAGAGAAGTCGTCAGCCCCATTTGCGCGGGCGAGCTGAAGGAGTTCCCATTCAACATCGTCTTCACTCATGCCAGGTTTGAGCTTTTTTTGGAGTTCATCTAAACTTTTACAGGCAATTTTGACAGCCTTTTTAATGGTTTTAATCTCAGCTTTGTCTTTAATGAGGCGAAGTGATTCCACCAGTCCACCAGCCCCTTTCCATTTGGCTCCTGGCAGAGCTTTTTTGTAGTGCTGAAGTGTGGCGACTGTCATGTGGGAGGATTCAAAACCAATCGACTTGAATCGACCCATGATGGATTTGAGCCCCTTTGTTTGATCGTGGTAAGGTAACCCGGCTTTTTTTGCCGTCATAAAATAGCGTGCATCGGTGATGAGCAAGTGCTTTTTGGGTGTGACCAGCAGGCTTCCATTGGTCCCCACAAACCCACTCAAGTAGCGAACATTGTAGGGGTTGGTGACCAGTAGGGCAGAAAGCTTTTGTTTTTTTATTAGGGCTTGAAGCGATTGAATACGGTGTTCCATGTTTGTTTTTAAGGTTAATTAAATGGTAGGTGAGCCATGTGTTTTAGATTTCGAAATTTATTTTCCCTTTCTCAATTCAACGTCTGCAAAATTCCACAAAACACCAAGAATGTCTTGAGCCGTCATTTGAGGTAAAAATTTTTCGAGCACTGTCAGCTCGCAATTTTCATTCCAAGGCTGATTCGGTGGAAAACCTGAGGTACGATGGTCCCCACCGGTTCGAAGGCAAAGGTCCATGGGCCTTGGAATCCAGGTGTTTTGACGCACTGCCTCGGTGACCACTGCCTCGTCCATGGCCATCACATCAACAGGTGTCACACCGTTTTCGAGGTTTTGAACTGCCCATTGCTTAGTTGCATGACCCAACTCAGTTTTAGCCTGATAATTGAGGCATAAATTCACCACTAATTTATCATTGAGACGCGTCTCCTCCACCAATTTTTGGAGCCCTGCTGCCATTTTAGGCATTCGCCTTCTCAGGCCCTCCATGTTCCCCGCATGCTGGTATTGAATGTTGTGAGTGGAGGCCAATGTTAATAGCGACTGGCACTCACGTTGAAACAATTCATCCAATTTCTTAAGCTCAGCCTCAGGGCGACCTAGATTAGAATGCGAGAGCAAGTAAAGGCTGCACTCTGTGATCTGTGGGATTTGAGAAACCAAAGGCAAGAAAGTGTTTTCAATTGCCTTGGCCCCTTGCACATGCCCCCATCCCAAGCCTTTACCCATCAATTTGCCAAATCGGCGGTTGCCATCGGCAATCAAGCCAATGTGCAGACTCTGCTTCCCCGCTTCTTGTAGTGCCATGCTCACTTCCCGAACGGAAAATTGACGTTTCGCAAGCATGGCTTCAGTTGCCTTTAGAGTTTCGCGGACGGATGCAATAAAACGTTCTCTTATATGCCACTTGGACCAACTCTGGGTGAATAAATTAAAAAGCCGTTGTTTTAGAGGGCAACGGCTCATCAATTGAGCCTGTATTTGAGCACGAATGTGAAACGGGGTGATTTGACCGACAAAGCGATCAGGAGAACTCTGGGCTAAAGAAGAAGATGTTTCAACATTCATATGGCAATGGGATTAGCTATCACACATGATAGCGTTCGAACTAAATTTGTCAAATAGGGAGTAGTTTTTTGCCATGTCATAATATTTTCAGGCATGAAAAAAGACCCTTGAGCGAATTGCAAAAGGGTCTTTTTAAAATCACATTCATGTGACTAGTTACCGTAAGCTTCAGCAGCAGCTTCAGAAGCTTCAATAGCAGCAGCTTCTAGAGCTTCAAGATCATTAGGATCAATATCCTCAAGAGCTTCAGCAGCAGCAGCTGCAGCTTCTTCCATAGCCTCCATATCAGCTGCATCGATCTCAATATCAAGGTCATCAAGGGCTTCAGCAGCTTCTTCGATGGCAGCCTCAACATCAGCATCAATGTCGTCAAGATCAGCATCATCAACAGCGTCTTCAACTGTTTCAACAGCATCATTGACATCATCAACGGCATCATCAACCGTTTCATTTTCAGTGTCATCTCCTCCACAAGCTACCAAAAGGGCAACGACAGGAAGAAGTAATAGAGCTTTTATAGATTTCATATTTTATAGGGTTAAGTAATAAAAAATATAAAAGATTAAACAATTGAGTGACCTTAAGACTCCTGAGTATCGGTCACTTCTTCAGAATCTGAATCATCAGACGCTGGATCATTATCGGATTCATCTGGATCATCACCACTTTCAATCACAGACGTAGAGCCACTGATTTGCAGTGTATCATCAATCTCTGGCAATGTCACGTTTCCAATTCCCATCAATAGATTTAAAGGGCTAAAATCCTCAAAGGATTCAGGTTCTTCTAAGTCAATGGGCTGATTGTAATTAGTGGCCTCAAAGACCAGCTCAAGCTCCAACACCTGACCATCTTCCACCTCTATTTGAG
>JAUHXI010000069.1 GCA_030426875.1 bacterium | reverse complement strand
CATCAGCCCAAGAGTTGATCAATTTTTATCAAATAAAATTCCCCGAAAGAAAAGTGGATGGCATCATTGTAGTCAATTTTAGCCTCATTGAGACACTGGTGGGTGAGTTAGGGGGTATTAAGTTAAATGGGACACTCATTGACGAAAATAATTTATTCAAAACCCTCACCGATTCAGTCAATGATGTGGACCGTCACAATGAAATAAATTTAATTGAACGAAAAAGCATCGTTGGCGAGCTCAGCGGACCGCTCATGTCTGAAATGGCTCAGCACCCCTTTAAAACCAAAGAAATCATCCTAAATGGACTTCATAATAAGGATATTTATTTTTGGTTCGCTGACCCCCAAATGCAATCCAAAGTGGAAGAGAGGGGGTGGGCCAACCACATGGAAATACCTGAAGAAAGTGATTTTTTAGCCGTTAATCTGTCCAATCTTGGGTCTAAAAAAGCAGATCGATATGTGATTCAAGACGTGTATCATCATGCTGATCTAAGTCACGAAGTGCCTGTGATCACCACTCAAGTCACCCTGCGCTATCCTGGTGAGCGCAACATTTACTCCGACGATTACAAAGGCTATCTAAGACTCTATGTTCCCATGGGTGCAAATGTGACCTCAGAGCTAGATGAGACAACTCAGCAGATCGAAAAGCAAGAGCAGGTCACTGTCATTGGTAGTACGCTTACTTTGGCAGCTGGCGAGATCCAAACCCTTTCTTTTACCTATGAATTACCACGAAGTCTGTTGAACAACAATGAGTATCAACTCAAAATTTTTAAGCAATCAGGCACCAATAAGCACTACACTCTGAGTGTTGAAACTGGTACTGAATTACGCACGATGAGTGAGGATTACATCCCCTTAGAAAACAAAGCTTTATGGCGAGGTTATTTAGACAATGACATGGCCCTTGCGTTGGATATTTTGCCCGATGAAACACCCCCTTACCCTGTCGAGCAATTGTTTGAGAACCTTCAAACAATCAATGTTTTTTGGAGCGAAGCTATTGATCCTAGCTCTGGAATGCAAGTTGAAAATTATAAAGTGGTGGACCTTGATCATGCTGATGCTTCAGTCACAGACGAAGTACAGGTCATCGCCGTAGAAATGTTCGACGACACCATGACTCAGTTGCAACTTAGCGGAGTCACTGAGCAAGCACTAGAGCGATACCACATCACTCTGACAGATATTCAGGACCGATCCGAAAATGTCGTGAGCCCCAACCCAAAGAAGGTGACTGCCATTCAGCGCTTTAAAGAGCCAGCCACAACAAATGAGCAGACAATAGAATTGTAGTGATGCAGGATTCATCCAAAATAGGTGGTTCTAACCAAGCCTCAGGAGGGCTTTAATTTGCATATTTAAAAGTTTTATGTTATAATAAAATATTGAGTCATTAAATAATCAATAACCACCCCTAAAAATGCAAATGAATACCTTATTTTTAAGTCAATTGATGGGGCCAGTCATGGCCGTCATTGGCCTGGCCATGCTTATCCGTCAAAAAGACATGAAAAAGCTCATAAAAAATATGATCGATAACCCCCTCACCCTCTTTATCAATGGCATTGTAGAATTAGCTGCCGGTATTTCAATCGTTCTGTATCACAATCTATGGAACACCCTAGCCGCTGTGATCATTACCACAATTGGATGGCTCATGATCATGGAAGGGGCATTTGGAGTCCTTGCTTCTAAGGGAAACATTAAAAAAATAACCCATAGTTTTAATCTAGGCACCCTCAATCCTTTTGGACTTATCGTGCTCGTCCTTGCTGGGTTTTTGGTGTGGAATGGTTACTTTGCCTTTCTGATTTAACTCTATCGATGACTGATTCATAAAAAACTAACCAAAACAAACATGAATGCGATCACTTTATTTTTAGCTCAAGTTTTGAGCATATACTTCATTATAGTAGGGTCAAGCCTACTGATTAATGGTCAACAGTTTAAAAAAATGATCAATGAATTTCATGCCAACGATTCGCTCACCATTTTTTACGGAGCCATTCTATCCTTTGCCTTAGGTATCACCATGGTTTTGAAGCACAATGTGTGGGACGGACCGGTTCAAATCATCATCACACTGATCGGTTGGGCTGCATTGGCCAAAGGCATCACTCTCTTTTACCTGCCTACATCTTGGACTAAAATGACAAAAGGGTTTAATGCAGGACTTCTTTATGTTGTCGGCGTGGTGTTTCTAGGCCTGGGTGGATATTTGGGATATATGGCTTATTTTGTAGAAGGGCTTGTTTAAGAGTCTAAATTTAAGGATTTTACCCTTCTTTCATTAGCCTATTTATAAATCTCCCCTGACCCCTCTTTGAAAAAGAGGGGGACCTGCCAAATATTCCTCATTAAAAAAGCCCTTGCAGTTAATGGGGCCCTCACAAAATGCGAGGCGAGGCCGAACGGTAGTGAGAGGGGGAGGGTATTTTGTGGGGAGGAGCAAAAAACATGCGTAGGCTGAAGAAGGCAGCTCGGAAACGAGATGAATTCGTAAGCTGAAGCATGTTTTTTGCGATGGCACGGGTACCAGGATTTGAACCCGGACTAAAGGTTTTGGAGACCTGTGTGCTACCATTACACTATACCCGTACACGTGTGAACTTTTTTTCACTCACAAATCATAATGAGTTAAAGGTCTGGTGTCAATGATAAGCACTGTGATTCACGCTACAAAGAATCCTTCACGGACTGGAGGATATTTGTTATGATGATATCGATGTTAGAGGGACAGAATTATAGGGGCTAAAAAATCCCGCCTTCCGTTTTTACTTGTAATGACTGAGTGGGATTTTTTAGTGGTTAGTGTTTTATAAAAATAGAACATGCCCGACTTGAAAAATGGAGCAATACCTGAAATAATAGCGATAGCGCAAATCCTAAAAAATCAATCCATGGTCGTTGAAGAAATTGAAAAACTAATCAAAAAAAAGAACAAATTCATTCTAGCTTTCAGTATTATCTTTATCATTTTTGGATTACTTTTGATTGTGGGATTCCTCACTCGTAAATTTAACCCAGAAAAGACTGATCTTTGGGTGCTCTTTGGAATGAGTGTATTTTTTCTGATTGTTGGCTCATTGTTGGCTCATGAAGCCCTAAAAAAAAGCCCCTTTCCCGAGCTCATCATCAACAATAGGTCTGCTGTTGTGTGGATGTACATGGCCGTCCAAAAACAGTATGGAAGACCCACGGGGCATCAATTTCTCATGATTGGTATCGTGAATGGAAAACGATACTCCGTTCCAGGAAAAAAAGACATTACTGATGCTATCTTTAGAGATCTAATAAAATTAATGCCAGAGGTCAACCTTGGGTATACAGTGGAAAAAGAGCGCTTGTACAAAAAAAATCCTGCTGAATTTGCCCAAGCGGTCAAAATGATAGAGCAATAGACTTGAAATAGACCATAAAAATGGAATTCAAAATTCAAAATATCATCATGGCAACTCCAAGCGCGACCGCTCCTCTTTACGTGTTTTCATCAATGAGGCAAATTCTTTTTTAGTTTGCTCAGGATTAAAGATGCCTTTTTCTGTCACCACATGATCGACTAGGTCGACTGGAACCCGATCATGCGAGAATTTGAGACGTTCGAATGCCACTTCTTCAAAATGATGATGATTGCGGATGTCCGATTTTACATGCACTTGTTTTTTGACATCCTTGACCGGCCATAGGGAAAATTTTGAGGTGGTCAAAAAAAGATAAATGGGCTTCTTTTCTAATCTCAATTGAGAAATGATCGACTTGCTGCCAGGATCCATCACAAAACGCCCTCCTTCCTGAAACGTCACGGCGCCAAAAAAGGCCATGTCGATGCTGTCTTCCAAATGGGACACCATGTAAGAGGGGACCACTTTAAACGGGATATTACTTTTGTGTAAAAAGGCAATGTTGTCCCCGGTTTTTTCTAAATCTTGCTCAGCCACCAGCACCGAAAACTTCTGACGCTTCTTCTGCAGTTGCCTCAGGGCATTCTGAACCGAATGGCTATGGTCATAAATTAGAATGGTCTTTTTGTTCGCCTTAATTTTTTCAGCTGATCTGGTCAAATCTTTCATCTCTTTACAATAAGACTTTTTGATCTTATTGATGTTGCGAATCATACGTTCCACATCATGCCCCTTAGCTTGGTTGAAAATCTTATAAAAGCTATCGATTAAAATGGCATAACGGGGTTTGATGGTTTCGACCAGTTCAAAGATTTCTGAAAATTGCTTCAGCAATTCTTCCCGATTTTTAATCCGGTGTTGACGCAGGGCAATTTCGAAACTTTCCAACACTAAAATACAAAAACCATGCGTGCCTAGGTCACCCTCAATACTTCTAAATAAAGCCGATAATTGATTTTTGATGGAATTAGAAATAAGTTGCCCAGATTAATAAATAAGCGGATGAAATGACGAGTGTGATCAAGGTGATGGGAAGACTGTATTTTAAATAAGACAAAAAAGTGATCTTCACACCATCTTTACGAGCCAAATCCACTCCAATCACATTGGCCGACGCCCCAATCATGGTTCCATTTCCTCCCAATGCGGCTCCTAGAATCAAAGCCCACCATAAAATATCAGCATGAGGATGGCCAGAAAAATGACCCACTACCGTGAACAAGATGGGGATCATGACGGTGACAAAGGGGATGTTATTAATGAGTGTTGAGAGTAAGCCAGAGCCCCACAAAATCAGGAGAATCAGAAGGTTGAAATTGCTGGTTGAGGTGACGAGCCATTGGGCAAAAATTTCCAAGATGCCTGTTTTAGCGAGTCCTTCCACAATGATGAAGAGGCCTCCAAAAAATCCCAAGGTGGTCCACTCCACGGTACTAAAAACTTGATGAACGTGTATTTTTTTGTGGACGACGAGCATTAATAAAAACGCTCCAGCCGAGGCAATGACAGCGATGGGTAGGCCCAGTTTGAATTGGAGTAGGAAGCCAAGGATGGTGAATCCAAGGATCAAAAGCACCTTCCAAATGAAGGCTTTGTTGAGTTTTACATTTTTATGTTGGTATTCAATTTTTTTCAACAACACATTGCTCATCAATAATTTGGGCAGGTTGTGATGTATCGGCCTTAAAATCTTCCAATTGGTGGCATAAAAAGCCAGTAAGACCAATAAAAGCGAGAGGCCAATCGGTATGCTGAGGTTGACCAAAAAGCTATTAAAACTGATGCCAACTTCGGTTCCCACCAACACGTTTGGGGGGTCTCCAATCAAGGTCCAGGCCCCACCGATGTTGGAGAACATGATTTCGGCCACGACGAAGATGAAGGGGTTGTAGCCCAGTCCCCGCACGAGGGCGACAGTGATGGGAACGACGATTAAAATAGTCGTCACGTTGTCTAAAAAGGCGGATCCGAAGGCTGTAATCAGGGTAAAAAAGAGGAAGATGAGGAAGGGGTTGCCTTTGGAATATTTGGCGAGTTTAAAATTGAGTTCCTTAAAAAAACCTGACTGTTGGGCGATTTCGACGATGATCATCATGGCGGCGAGGAGGGCGATGATCTCGAAGTTGATGGCTTCGATGGCTTGGTCGAAGTTTAAAACTCCCAGCAAAATGAGTAGGATAGCGCCTGCCATGGCGACGACGGCTTTGTCGAAGAGGTCGAAGATGATGGCTAAAAAGGTGAAGGTGAAGACTCCTATGGCGATGGGTAGGTGGTAGGGGTCGAGTAGGGTGTGAAGCAGCATAGGTGAATTTTACGCTTTTTGTGTGGTTTGGCAACTATATTTTTTTGGGTTATTGTTGGGGGTTTAATAGCTCCAAATTCCAAACTAAATTCTAGAAGCCTATTGTGTACATCCCGCCTTTTGGGCAACTTGCTACTAGAGGGGAATCTAACCTTTCATCTTGTCTTTATCTCTATCGCTATCGCCGTTCTATGGACTGACTTCTCAATTCATGTCCTCCCCCCTATGCCGGAGGTAGGCTAGAGGGGGCCTCATTCCCCTTGCGAAAGGGGGTTGGGGGGGATCTTTTATGAAAAAAACATTAAATAATGGTCATTTTTTATCCTAACTTATTAAATTTAACTAAAAATTAATAATTGCCTTGACATTTTTTGGTATTTACTATATAAAGTAGATGTTGTTGAGTTTAATTATTAATTCACCCCTCCTATGGCTGATGGTCGACCTTCTGGAATAGATTCCAAATTTTTTGATGGGGCTGCCCTCGGAGGTGACTCTTATATGCTTGATGAATCTTCTGTGTCTAGTGGTGGAATTGGCAGCTTAACTCCTTTGCTTGCTGATGAAGGTTCTCCAGGTTCTCCAGGTTCTCCAGATGCGAAATTGAATACTGCTGTGCATGCTTCACTTGCTGCTATTGGAGTTGCCGAGTTACTTACTGAAACACCTGAAATACGTAGCGATATGATTGAAGAGGCTCTTGCTTTGTCTGCATTAATTAAGCCTGTGGAGGAGGGGTTAAGTGAGATGCCTAGACCTTACGAACCTGATGAAGTAAACCCTGAGGTGGGTCGGTTTGCTCGGGATGAAGGGGGTGATGTATTGGGAGGCAATGATCATAACTCTGAGGTAATTGAGAAATTTGCTAGACCTCGCGTTAATCAAGTTTTCGGATATTTAGATGCGGTGGGGAATCTCCGAAGAGCTTTAGTTTTAAACATTGATACGAAAGTGGTGCCAGCAAAATATTCTATACGCTATTTAGGGTCTGATGGAGTTGTATATGATTCTTCTGTGGCAGAAGGAGTTTCGCCAATATCAGAGGCAATAGCTCTGGATATTCTACTGGAGGATGTAAATCCAGTCCTCATTAAATATGTACTAGAACACGGTAAGTTGCCCAATATACCAAAAGAGGGGCAATTATTTGAGTTTACCGATAAGGATGGCACCTTAAATAGGGCATTTATTAAATCCATAAAAGATGATTCAGAGCCAATTGAAATGTTCATTTTACATGGCAACGTAGGCGCAAAAGTTTCATTATCCATTTCTGATTTTCTTGCTCTAAATGTTGAAGAAATAGAAGGGGAAGCTAGCTCAGATATTCAAGAAAAGAGTATTGAAGAGTTAAGAAGGTTAAGGGCCGAAGCTGCAGAAATCGATGTTGAAATTGATGAAATTATTTTTGAAGCAACTAGAGGGGAGGTATGCCTCTCAAATGGTAATAAAAAATTAGTTTTTCTTGGAGAAAAAAATGGTACTTTGTTTTTTATTGGTCTGGATGATAAGGGTGAAACCTTACAATATTCCTGCCAGGTGGATGAAATTTCGAAATATCAAGTTAAACCATTGAAGGAAGAGGTTGATTTAGACAGTTTTGAAAGCACAATCCTTGGTTTAGGATGTGACCCAGAGGATGCCTTGAGGGAGGGTTTTGAAGGCAGCATTAGATTGCCTCAAAAATATAATATTGAAGATGTCGATATAGATCTAAATTTTGATGATGATTCTGGTGCTGATCTAGCTTCAGCTCATGAGTCAGAATTAGACGAAGCAAGTTAAAATTCCTCCAAAGCCCCAAAAATACTTCTCATTGAAATTTCTGGCATCTCATTTCAAAAACTCCTCCACATTCCCCACTACCCGCTTCG
>JAUHXI010000068.1 GCA_030426875.1 bacterium | reverse complement strand
AATCGCATCTTTTCCTTTTTTAAAATAGTGTTTTTCTTCCATCACTTCTGAGACTAGATCTGCTTTTTCCTTCAGCCATTCGGGCACATTTCGCCCAGTGAGGATCATGTGTGTCTCGGGCGGGCATGCCTCAATGAGCCGCATCACGTCTTTTTTTTTAACTAAGTCTAAATTCAGACAGTTGATGAGTTCATCACAAACGATTAAAAAATAATCGTCAGAAAATAGTTGAATCACTTCGTTCAAACCTTTTAGTGCTTCGTCTTTGTCTTCCTGGGTGTTCTCAAATCGAAAAGTACGGGCCTTTTCGTCAAATCGCTCTAAACCGAAACGTCGTGTGAGAATTTTTTCTTGCAATAAATTTAGAATGTGTTGTTCGCCATAATGGCTCCCTCCCTTGTCAAAAAAGGTTATTGCTACCTTTTTTTCCCAACCAGAAGCCCTGAATGCGGTGCCTAATGCGCTGGTGGTCTTTCCTTTGCCGTTTCCGGTGATGACTAAAATCATGGTAATTACAATATGTTGTATGTCAAATATAATTCTTATACAAGATATGGTGTCTCGTCAATTAGTTTTGTTTGACGAGTGGGTTTGATTTTTCTAAATTGTATTCAGAATCAAAAACAGAAGTTTTCACAATTTATGAAGCATATCGATTTGGGTTTGGACCCCTTTTTTTGTCCCCCCAAATTCTTTTGGCTCATTGCCTGGATTGGCCATAAATCTTCTTTTGAGGTCATAGAAGCAGATAATAAATTAAAACTCATTACTACTAACCCCTATATAATAATGAAAAAGGAACAGACCAAGACAAAAGCAGTCAAAAAAGGGCTGAAAGTTGATCGACTTTTCACCCAGAAAGGTAAACTTCCTCTCAAGAACGTTGAATACGTCAGTCGAAACACGCGTATTACTAAGCAAGACGGATCCGTTGTTTTTGAGATGAAAGATTTTAAAACTCCAAAAAGTTGGTCTCAGAATGCCAGCGACATCATTGCCTCTAAATATGCTCGAAAAGCAGGTGTTCCTCAGCGTGATGCAAGCGGTAATGTGATGAAAAATAAAAAAGGAGAAGTCATCACCGGTCCTGAAAAATCAGCTGAGCAAGTGGTGGGTCGGATGACTAGTTGTTGGCGAAAGTGGGGGGAGGAGCATGGTTACTTTGCTAGTAAAGAGGATGCCGATGCTTACGAAGAAGAAATGAGCCATATGATGATCCATCAGATGGCGGCCCCAAACTCTCCTCAATGGTTCAACACAGGTCTTTACTCTTCTTATGGTATCAATGGTCCCGCTCAAGGACATTATTATGTGGATCCAGCAACCGCTGAGGTTAAAAAATCTGAAGACGCTTATACGCATCCTCAACCTCATGCTTGTTTCATTCAATCAGTGGAAGATGATTTGGTGAATGATGGAGGGATCATGGATTTATGGGTCAGAGAAGCACGTCTCTTTAAATATGGATCAGGAACAGGTAGTAATTTTTCTAGCATTCGTGGGGCAGGAGAAAGTCTTTCTGGTGGAGGGCATTCGTCTGGTCTCATGTCTTTTCTTAAGATTGGAGATCGGGCTGCAGGTGCCATTAAGTCTGGAGGAACCACGCGCCGAGCCGCCAAAATGGTTTGTATTGATATCGACCATCCTGAAATCGAAAACTTCATCAATTGGAAGGTGGAAGAGGAGAAGAAGGTAGCCGCTCTGATTGCCGCCGGTTATTCTAGTGATTTTAATGGGGAAGCTTATGCCACTGTTTCTGGTCAAAACTCCAATAATTCCATTCGTCTTTCCAATAAATTCATGAAGGCGGTGGAAGATGATGCAGAATTTGATTTGATTGGGCGAAAGGATGGAAAGACATTCAGGACGCTTAAGGCTCGCAAAATTTGGGATCAAGTTGGTTTCGCTGCGTGGGCTTGTGCGGATCCTGGGGTCCAATTTGACAGCACTATTAATGAATGGCACACCTGTCCTAAAGATGGACGGATCAATGCTTCCAATCCTTGCAGTGAGTATATGTTTTTGGATGATACGGCTTGTAATTTGGCCTCTTTGAACCTTCTAAAATTCTTCAATGTCGAAAAATCTCAATTTGACATGAAAGCCATGATTCATGCCATTCGCTTGTGGACGATTACCCTTGAAATCTCAGTTTTGATGGCGCAATTCCCTAGCTACGAAATTGCTAAACGAAGTTATGAGTACCGCACGCTTGGTTTAGGATATGCCAACATCGGAACGGTTTTGATGTTGATGGGAATTCCTTATGACAGTGATAAAGGGCGAGCTATTGCTGGAGCTTTGACTGCCGTTTTGACAGGGCGTTCCTATGAAACGTCTGCCGAAATGGCCGATGCTTATGGTGCCTTCCCTCGTTACGAGCATAATAAGGAGGATATGTTGCGTGTGATTCGTAATCATCGTCGAGCTGCTTACAATGTGGCAGAAACTGAATATGAAAGCTTAGAAATCGCCCCTGTCGGATTGAAAAAAGATGAATGTCCAGACTATTTATATAAGGAGGCTACCAAGGCATGGGATTTGGCTTTAGAAAAAGGTGAAAAGTATGGTTATCGCAATGCTCAAGTGTCTGTGATTGCTCCCACTGGAACGATTGGCTTGGTCATGGATTGTGATACAACAGGTGTGGAGCCAGACTTTGCCCTTGTTAAGTTTAAAAAATTAGCAGGTGGTGGTTACATGAAAATTGTGAACCAATCTGTTCCTGTTGCTCTAAACTATTTGGGGTATGACAAAAAAGAAATTCAAGAAGTGTTGGATTATATTGTTGGACGAGGTAGTCTTGTTGAAGCTCCTTTTGTGAATTGGAAAACCTTAAGAGAAAAGGGTTTGGATGAATCACACTTGATTGAAATTGAGAAAACCTTGGCCAATCTCTTTTCTATTGGAATGGCCTTTAATAAATTCAGTTTGGGTGAGGACTTGCTTGAAAGCCTAGGCATTGAAAAGGAAACTTATAATGATCCCGCTTTCAATTTCTTGAAAGAAATTGGATTCAATGACAAGGAAATTGAAGCTGCCAATGAATACGTGTGCGGCACGATGACCATTGAAGGCGCTCCTTATATCAATGAGGATCACCTGGCTGTTTTCGATTGTGCCAATCGCTGTGGTAATAAAGGTCAGCGCTTCATTCACCATATGGGGCATATTAAAATGCTTGGCGCGGTTCAACCTTTCATTTCTGGGTCTATTTCTAAGACCATCAACATGCCAAATGAGGCGACTGTGGAAGAGGTCATGGACGCTTACAAAGTTAGTTGGAAGTTGGCTCTTAAGGCCAATGCTATTTATCGAGATGGCTCTAAAATGTCTCAACCTCTCAATACGTCAAATAAGGATAAAAAGAAAGACGACGAGAAGGTCGAAATCAAGGAGGTTGAAATCACCAAAAAACCACTTCGTCGCCGTTTAGAGAATGAACGACAGTCCATCACTCATAAATTCTCCATCGCCGGTCACGAAGGTTACTTTACTGTTGGTCTTTATGAGGATGGTAGTCCTGGTGAGTTCTTCATTAAAATGAGCAAGGAAGGATCCACCCTTTCTGGCATCATGGATAGCTTAGCGCTTTCTATTTCTCTCAATTTGCAATACGGTGTGCCGCTCGAGGTTTTAGTTGCCAAATTCACCCACACTCGCTTTGAGCCAGCCGGAATGACGAGTAACCGAGAAATTCCAATTGCTAAATCGTTGATGGACTACATTGGTCGTTGGTTGGCTGTTAAATTCTTATCTAAAAATTCTGCTAAAAAATATCACAATGGTGATTTAGTGGACAGGGCCTACGATGAAGGCACGATGTTGAAGAGAGGGGCTATCTCTAATGGTGCCACTGTGATGATTGGAGATTTGAAATCTAAAGATGATGTTGTTGATGAGGGAAATTTGATTAAAGTTTTAGAGAAGGCTAAAATCAAACCAGCTAAAAAAGCCGTGGCTGTAAATGCTGGGGGAGGCAATACCTTCACGACTCCTGCTGCATTTAAGACGGATGACCCAACTTTTTGTACCTTTGATGGATCCATCATGATTCGTAACGGTAGCTGTTACAAGTGTTTGGATTGTGGGGAGACGAGTGGGTGTAGTTAAAAAAGAAGAAAAAATAAGGTTGTCATAATAATCCCAAAAAACCCGTAGGGACGCAAGATTTTGCGTCCTTTTCGGTCTTGATTAATGTGAAAAACCTATACTCCTATTTCCAATCATAAACCGAAAATCACCACGCCTGCAAGGTTATGATTACAGCAGTAGTGGAGCCTAATTTGTGACTATCAATACCAAAAAAAAGAGCATTATTTCGGTTCCATTAAAAATGGAATCATGGGTTTGTCAAAAATTGGCTCCCGGGCATGGGAGTGTTGGCAAGAAATCCCACAACATTTTCCTTTCGTGATGCTTGATGCATTTGTGGTGATGCCGGATCATGTGCATGGGGTTTTGTGGATTGATAAACGTAGAGAGCACCAATCATCTGTAAGGACACAAGATTTTGTGTCCTTACAGATAAACGGTAATTACAAAAACCATTTCGGCCCGCAATAAAAAAATCTAGCCTCAATCGTTCGCGGCTTCAAAATCGGAGTCACCAAATTTGCTCGCAAAAATGATCTTGAATTCGCATGGCAATCACGTTTCAACGACCGTATTATCCGGGACGAAAATGAGTTATATCACATACGAAAGTACATCCGACACAACCCCATCAATTGGAAAAAAGATAAAAGCCAACTATATTAAAACCATGTACCAAAATCCTTTTTACCTCACCAAAAAAACCTCCAACAACGCCTTGAGCTTTGAGGAACGAAAAAATCCTACCCTTTACGTTCCCAGTGTGATTGAGGGTGATTTGGAAGATGTGAAAATCGGAAAAGAGGTGGTTTTCGAAGATTTTGATGAATACGAAAAACTTCAATCTTGCATTGGTTTAGAAAATTTCGTCAAACTCCCGCATCCAGAAACCCAAAAGCCAATCGTCGTTGTCGATAACCATAATCACGTCTTTTATTTTTGGTATGAGGCGTGGCATCAAGGTTTTTTTGAAAGGGGTATTACATTGGTTCACATCGATGCGCATCGCGATACCCGTATTCCTGAGCGGAATTTAAGGAGTGAGGAGGCCCATGATTTAAATAAAGTATTTGAGTACACCAATTCTGTTTTGAATGTGGGTAACTACATTCCCCCAGCTCGAGAGGAAGGGGTGATCGGGGGGTTGATTTCCATCACCAGTGAAACCGAGCTCCTTGCTGCCAGACCTCGAGGGCCTTTTATTTTGAACATTGATTTGGATTTTTGGGCCTCAGAAATGGATTATATTGATGAAAAAATGAGCATTCCTCATATAAAACATTGGATCAAGCAGGCTGAGTTCATCACCTTTGCCACCTCTCCTTTTTTCATTGAACAAGGGCGAGCCATCGAAGTTTTGCATCGGCTGCTTAACTGATAGCCTCTCATTCAATTTCATTCTCTATGAAGCCTTGATTTAGAAAATATAAAATTGACTAATATTTAGTAAGAAGTTAAGATGCCAGCGAACATAAAATATAACCCCACTTTTTATGAAGTCGTTAAAAGTTATCATCCCTGTCGTTGTGGCAGCTTTAATAGTCGTTTGGTTGGTTTGGCTACGGACTCCATCTATTAGAGCCGTTTGTGAAAATACATATTCAATCATGTCAGAAGAGTATGGTGAAGAAATTGATGCAGACCTTATGAATGAAGGGTTGGATATATGTGTGGCAGACTTTGAAGAAATGATCGAAGAATTTCCTGATGAGGCTCCAACCAATTCAGAGCTAAAATGTATGGCAAGTGCAAAAGACATGGAAGCCCTCAATGAGTGCGAAGTCATTTAGATTGAATCAATCTTAAAAAATCAAAAAGGTCTGCCTCAGGTGGGCCTTTTTGATTTGGCTCATGTGATTTTTGAGCCAAGCTTTATTGCTTAATTAAGGTCATTGGATTATAATAACTTAGATAAAATCTAACCCCATTTATCATGAAAAAAGTTGGAAAAGTAATGCTGTCCATTTTAGCCATCTTGGTCCTGGCGATTGTCGTTTTCTGGATTGGTTGGTTAAAGGCTCCTTCGGCTGAGGCAGTGTGTGAAAATGTCATTGAAATCATGACTGAAGAGTTTGGTGCACTCGGAGAAATGTCTATTGAAGAATGTTCAGAAGAATTTCAAAAAGGTAAATACCAAGGGCTCATGCCTTATGCAGAAGAAATGAAATGCTACAATAAAGCTGAATCACTCAGTGATTTAGAGATTTGTGAGGCAATGAGTACTGGAATTGAGTCACTCTAAGTATTTTGAGGTGTATGCTAAAAAAAGACTAGCTCATGCTGGTCTTTTTTAGTGTAGAATGAGATCACACGACAACAATCATGAGTACCACAACGATTTGGCTCCTCACCGCAACCTCTGTCCCCTTATTATGGGCGGTTTCCAATGTTTTAGACGCTGCCATTCGGCGGCATTTTATTAAAGATGATGCGGGCGCCACGTGGCTTATGGGTTTGATGGACCTTCCTTTTCTTATTTTCTTTTTATGGCTGGGTGGTTTGGAATTTCCTGATTTTTTTACCACTATAATGATTTTTATTGCAGGGATGTCTTGGGTTTTTCCAGAAATGCTCTATTTTAAGGCGATTAAAAATGAGGATCCAAGTCGTATTGCCCTGCTGATTCAATTGGTGCCGCTCACCACACTTATTATGGCGATGTTTTTTTTGGGCGAACGGCTTTCTGGCTTTCAATTCATGGCTTTTTTAGTTTTAATTTTAGGAGGTACCATCGCTGCTTTCAAAAAAATAAAAGGGATTTGGTACTTGAGTAAAGCGTTTGGATTGATTGCAGTTGCTTCACTTTTATGGTCTTTTTCAGATGTGTTTTTCAAAAAATATGAAGTGAATTTTGTGAGTTTTGAAGCTGCTTTTTCTGTTTATTTTTTGAGCAGTTTTATAGGGTCATTCTTGCTATTTTTGTATTCCAATCGAAAGCGGAAAAAGGTTAAGTTGAAGCTCGATAGAATACCACTTCGAGGGTGGTTTATGATGAGTACTACGGTTGTTGCAGGGAATGTTGGTGCCTTGGCTTTTGCGTATGCCCTTACGTTAAAAGAGGCCTCTTTAACATCTGTTATTATGGGGGTACAGCCCCTTGCTGTTATTTTCTTTGGATTTTTGTTTTCAAAATTTATGAAAGAAGTTAAGGCTGAAAAACTCAATAAGGAGGCCATTTTTCTTAAAATTATTGCTTTTATTTTTATCATGATTGGTATTGCATTGCTTCAATTAAGTTAATGCAATTCACTTAACGTTTAGGTCTGATGAAATCTCGTTTAGATCATTATTTGGTTGAAAATCAACATTCAAAAACCCGTTCACAAGCCAGGCTTATGGTAAAAGGGGGTCAGGTTAAAGTGAGTGGTGAGTTGGTGCAAAAGCCGGGATTTTTGGTGGATGGAAACGACATAGTTGAGGTTGAAAATCGTGGACATTATGTGGGGCGGGGGGCGCTCAAACTTAAGGCTGCTGTGGAGGCCTTTGAAATCAAGGTGG
>JAUHXI010000067.1 GCA_030426875.1 bacterium | reverse complement strand
AGTCAATTTACCATCAGCCAGAAGTTTTACTGGTACATCGTTTTTGGACACGAGTCGTTTTTCAAGTAGACTTTGAATGTTGACCTCCTCTCCATCTTCAAAGCAATTGAGATCAGATACATTGAGTACCTGAAAAAACATCTTATTGGGATTGTTAAATCCACGCAACTTAGGTAAACGACTGATCAAAGAGGTTTGACCCCCCTCAAAACCAGGACGAACATTCCCACTTTTACGCTGCCCCATCCCCTTACAACCACGACCAGAGTAGGTTCCATGGCCTGATGCATTCCCCCGTCCAACTCGTCTTCGAGCTTTTGTGGAGCCAGCCTTTGCTTTAATGGCGTTGAGTTTCATAACGTTACACTTATTGACTTATTAAGTTGAACACATCATAGCTTAAAACCATGATTAAATTATTTTTTTTCATTCTTATTCTCTGTAGCACTATCCCCTTTTTCAGGGGTAACAGGAGCAACTTCCTTTTTAGGAGTAGAAGTATTTTCCACTGGAGGCTGAGCCTTAGGAGTGGACTGTTTCATCTGAGACGGCTTAACAGGTTTCAATTGCTGCAAGGCCTTAATCGCAGCCTTAGCCGTGATCAATGTATTTCGAGAACCGATATTCTTAGAAAGTACATTCTTAACCCCAGCCAAATGAAGCACCTTACGAAGTGATCCTCCAGCAATCACACCTGTACCCGGAGATGCTGGTAAAACGATCATTTGAGCCGCCTTATACTTGATGCGAACCGCATGTGGAATCGTGTCATCTTTAGTGATGGGAACATTGATCAGATCTCGTTTAGCACGAGAAACAGCTTTTTGAATCCCCAAAACCACTTCAGAAGCTTTTCCAATCCCCACGCCCACACGACCCTTTCCATCTCCAATGGCAACTGTGGCTCTAAAACGAAGACGGCGTCCACCTTTTACTACACGAGTCACGCGATCAATCTGTAGCACCTCTTCTTGAAATTCTTTTGGCTCCTTATCATGCCGTCTACCTTTGCGTTGATTCTTTTTGGCCATTTCTTATCGTATTACTTATTATTTATAGTGATTTCCATTCCTGAAAAAGTGGAATGGGGAGATATTTAAAAGTCTATGGTTAGAATTGCAATCCACCTTCCCGAGCCCCTTCTGCCAAAGCCTTAACACGACCATGATACAAGTAGCCAGAACGATCAAAAACACAGGTTTCAATCTTTTTTGATTTAGCTAACTTAGCCAGTTCAGCTCCAATCTTTTTAGCTGAGTCGATGTTTCCACCTCTTTTTTCCTTAAGGCTAGAGCTAGAAACCAAAACTGAACCTGATGTGTCATCAATCAACTGAGCAGAAATACTAGTGAGGCTGCGATGAACCGAAAGACGAGGGCGAGCAGCTGTCCCACTGAGAGTGGCACGGATTTTACGCTGTCGTTTTTTGCGGAGTTGTTGTTTCGTTGGTTTCATATCTTGAGAATAAAACTGATGTAAATCTTAAGTTTTAATTAAAGGTTATTTAGAAGCAGCTGACTTACCTGCCTTACGGGCCACATATTCACCCACATAGCGAATCCCTTTACCCTTGTACGGTTCAGGGGGTCTAAAGCTTCGAATATTGGCAGAAAATTGTCCCACAAGCTGCTTATCAATACCAGAAATCACAAGGGTATTCTTCTGATTCTTGTCCATTTCAGCAGTGAGCCCTTCGGGCACCTGTAGTTCAACGGGGTGAGAGAAGCCAAGGTTTAAAACGAGTTTTTTACCAGAAACTTGAGCCCGGTAACCCACCCCTATGATCTGGAGTTCTTTCTTAAACCCTGTCGAAACACCAATCACCATATTATTGACCAAAGCACGAGTGAGGCCATGCAAAGCACGTGCATGAGAATCATCTGAACCACGCTTCACAACGATGCCGTCATCAGTCTTCGTCACAACAATCAAAGGGTCATGTGTGAACTGAAGCTCACCTTTTGGTCCTTTTACTTTTACGACAGGACCATCTAGAGTTACTTCAACCCCAGCAGGAACGACGATGATTTGCTTACCAATTCGAGACATTGTTTCGTATTACTTAATATCTATTACTTACTTTACCTTGTAGAAAACTACCACACTTCACATAGCAACTCTCCACCCAAACCA
Organism: bacterium; assembly: GCA_030426875.1. Lineage (GTDB taxonomy): Bacteria > Patescibacteriota > Gracilibacteria > UM-FILTER-43-11 > UM-FILTER-43-11 > JAUHWS01. The sequence continues at coordinate 5,468 of JAUHXI010000067.1, read as the reverse complement.
GTCTTTCGTGCCTCATAAGTCGTCATCACACCCTTTGGGGTAGAAATCACACCAATACCATAACCATTAAGAACTGGCTTGATTTGACTAGACTTCATATAAATACGCTGACCTGGCTTGCTAACACGCTTGAGATGAAGTGATTGATAGGAGTCATTCAAATGAATTTCAACTTCATCATAACTTCCCCCTTTAACAACCTTATAATCTTGAATGAATTCTTTTCTCTTTAAAACCTCAAGAATAGCGACTTTCAGTTTAGAATAGGCCACAGAGGTCTTTGCATGCTTTGCCTTCACGGCATTCCGAATTCTGGTGAGTAGATCTGCGATCGGATCAGTAACCATAACTTAATTTATTAATTTATTATTAGCTCTGCTTATAGAGATTGTTTCTGCTTTAAGCCTTTATTATTACTACCATGAGGACTTCTTTATTCCCATAATCTCACCTCTAGAAGCCATTTCTCTGAAACAAATACGACAGACTTCAAAGTAACGAAGGTAACCTCGTGGACGACCGCAAAGTTTACAACGATTATAGGTACGAACCCACTTAGCAGGCTTCTTGCCACGTGCCAAAGCTTGCTTCATCTTTCGTTGCCGTTTGGCCGTTTTGACCATGAGTGCTTTTCGAGCCATGAGATAAAATTAGTTATTCAGTTTAAGTAGTAGGTTTTTTAAAGGGAAAACCCATTGCAGTTAACAAAGTACGACCTTCATTAGCGTCCCTAGCGGTTGTATTGATCGTCACTTGAATACCATGGATATTTAAAACATTATCAGGATTGATTTCAGGGAAAACCAAAGCTTCCTTGAATCCAATTGAATAGTTACCCTGTCCATCAAAAGCTTTAGGGCTAATCCCACGGAAGTCACGTACACGAGGAAACACAATGTTGACCAATCGGTAAATGAATTCATACATCTTTTCACCACGGAGCGTGACAGTGATACCATTGGGCATTCCTGCACGCAGTTTGAAATTAGAGATCGCCACCTTCGCCTGAGTGACCACAGGTTTTTGACCTGCAATTTTAGCCACATTATCAATCACGTCAGAATAGTCTTTCGTGTTTTTGGTCAAGCTGCCAATCCCTACATTCAAAGTCACTTTCGAAATTTTAGGCACAGCCATGACATTTTTAATGCCAAGTTCTTTTTGAACCGCAGGAAGGATCTGTGTTGTAAATGTTTGATGATATGACATGGGTACTAATTATTTTCGAATGATTGAATGGTTTTATTGTGATCCTTTTTCAAGGCTACAATCAATGATTTTTTTAAAATTTAAAACTGACACTACTTCTTCTTTTCCATCGCCACTTTAGCCTGTTCAACAGATTCATTACACTTCTTACAAAAACGAGTTTTTTTTCCATCATCCATCAACTTGTAAGCAATTCGTGTCGCCTTTTTACAACTGGGGCAAATGAGTTTAACGTTAGAAGCAGAGAAAGGAGCTTCATACTGAAGCCGTTGACCGGCTTGAGTCGCTGTCTTTTTGATATGACGAGTTCTAATGTTCACTTTTTCAACAGTGACTTTGCCAGTTTTCTTAAACACGCGCATCACAGGACCAGTTTTTCCTTTATACTTACCCGCTGTCACAAGGACATTGTCTTTTACTTTGATCTTCATTGCTTATTATTTATTCAAGGTTCAAAATTCTAATTGAAGATTGAAGGCATTGATTCGAAATTAATTAATGATCTAAATGGATTGTTAGTTAGAGAACCTCAGGAGCTTGTGAGATGATCTTTTGATACCCGCGAGCACGAAGCTCTCGAGCAATGGGTCCAAACACACGTGTTCCCTTGGGTTGACCATCTGTACCAACGATAACAACAGCATTGTCATCAAAGCGAAGGTAAGATCCATCAGCACGACGTGTGTTGCTTCTAGTTCGCACTACAACAGCACGTTGAACGGTATGATTTTTAACCACTCCTTTGACCGAGGCAGATTTAACCGCGACCACAATGACATCTCCAGTTCGGGCATACTTACGTTTAGAACCACCCAAAACCTTGATACACATGACTTTCTTAGCACCGGTGTTGTCTGCAACATTCAGTAATGTTTGAGGTTGAATCATTTTTCTTATTAGCGATTAACGAGTAACAATTTGCAACTTACTAAGCAGTGACATTTTCAGCTTTCCTTTCTTTTGAAGCATTGGAAGGAGTTTCAACAACTTTCCACCGTTTCAATTTACTCAAAGGTTTTGTTTCAGCGATGGTAACTGGGTCACCAATCGTGTAAGCAGAGGCATCGTCCACATGAGCATAAAACTTTTTAGACACTTTAAAACGCTTTTTATACTTAGGATGATTTTTGTAAGAATTAACCATCACCACAAGGGTTTTTTGCATCTTATTACTGTGGATGATTCCGGATTTAGTTCGCATAAATAATGACTAGTTACTAGTTAGGAGTTTAAATTTGCCTCAGTGGCCTCTTTGATCATATCTTCCATTTCCACTTCTTTTAAGGCCGTTTTAAGGCGAGCAATGTACACCTTTTGCTTTTTAATTTGACTGGTGTCTTTCTGGTGCTGAGTTTTTACAGTGATTCGTTTTTTTACCATCTCTGCATAAGCTTTCTCAAGCTCTTCCAAGAGCTCTTTCTTAGTCATTGATTTGATTTCTTGATATGATGACATACGTTATTACTTATGTTTAGAACTAGAAATTATAGTATTAAATTTGGCTTTAAGTGCAAGCGTTCAACTCAGAAGTCACACTAGATGTGCCTAAGGACTACTTTTGTCTTGATTGGCAATTTTGAATCAGCCAATTTAAGGGCAGCTCGAGCTAGCTCTTCATCCACACCATCCATCTCAAAGATGATTTTTCCGGGTCTAACACGAGAGACATAAAATTCTACAGAACCTTTACCAGAACCCATGGGCACCTCAGAAGCCTTTCGAGTGATAGGTGTGTGAGGGAAGATGCGGATCCAAATTTTACCACCCCGCTTAACCGCACGTGTCATGGCTCTACGAGCCGCCTCAATTTGACGAGAAGTCAATTCACCAGCGGTCATGGCCTTGAGACCAATCGACCCAAAACTGACAGAGTTACCCCCTTTACTCTTACCCTTCAAGGCAGACCTTGAGCGGTGTAACTTCCTATACTTTTGCTTTTTTGGCTGTAGCATTTTTCTAATTAAATTATTAACTGAGGACTAGATGTCTATGAACTGACGGCTTGCTCAACTTTCTCTTCAACAGTAGGCTTAGGAGCGGCCTTAACCTCTGGCCTCTTTTTTTCTGATTTAAACACAAGGCCTCGATAGATCCATACTTTGACACCAATGACACCATAGGTAGTATTAGCAGGCATGTGAACATAATCGATATCAGCACGAAGGGTATGCAGAGGAATGTTTCCATCTTTATAGATTTCTCGCCGAGAAATTTCAACCCCGTTCAGACGGCCAGAAACTTGAATCTTTATCCCCTTTGCCCCTGCCTCCATAGCCTTTCTTAACCCCAACTTAACTGCTCGACGATAAGCAACACGGCGCTCAATCTGAGAAACAACCAGTTCGGCAATCAAAGGGGCGCTTAAATCAGGCTGAGAAACCTCATGAATATTAACCTCAATGTTTTCGTTAAATTTTTTCTTAAGGGCATCTTTCAAATCCTCAATTGCCACACCTTGTCGTCCAATGATCAAACCAGGCTTAGCAGCACTAATATTGGCCACAACTTTTTTGGCAGAACGCTCAATTTCAACTGAAACAATTCCAGCATCCTTCAATTTCTTTCGAAGGAAGGCTTTGAGCTCTAAGTCAGCATGGAGCTTTTTAGCATAATCACGCTTATTGGCATACCATTTGGATGACCAACCAGTCGTGATACCGATGCGCAATGATTTTGGATTGACTTTCTGACCCATATTTATGGCTTAATGTTTATTGCTTTTCTTAAGAGCTAGGTACGTTATTCTAACAAATGATTAATCTTTTTTCACCTCTTTTTTATCAACTGATTTTTTGGGAGCAACTGCCTTTTTAGCCACCTCTTTCTCTTCAGATACTTCCTTTTTTTTCTCGACCTTAGGCTTTGCCATTTCCTTTTTAGGGGCTGGAGTGGCCACTAGGCTACCCACCTCAACAGTAATATGAGAGGTTCGCTTAGCAATAGGATGGACACGACCACGAGAGATCGGAAGCGATCGTTTGTAAGTAGGCCCTTTAGTGACCAAGATCTTAGTGATCAGCAAGTCATCCAAAGATTGGTTGAAATTGTTTTTAGCATTGTAAGCGGCAGAATGAACGATTTTATAAAGTATTTTAGCTCCTTTTTTAGGCATGAATTTGAGCAATGCCAATGCCTCTTTGACTCCCATACCACGAACGGTACCTGCCACCAAATTGGCTTTTTTAGGAGAGATCCGAATTGTTCTTAGGACTGCTTTCATTGATTGTTTATTACTGATTCAAGACCGATCTTGAATGCATTTAGAATTACTTGGCTAATTTACCACCATGGGATTTAAACTTTCGAGTGGGAGAGAACTCTCCAAGCTTATGCCCAACCATATTTTCAGTGACATAAACAGAGATGTGAGTCTTGCCGTTATGAACACCGAAAGTGTGACCTACGAATTCCGGAGAGATCGCACTGGCACGAGACCAGGTTTTAATGACCCGCTTTTGACCGGATGAATCCATCATCTGAATTTTTTTCAGAAGCTTGGGGTCAATGTAAAATCCTTTTTTTTGACTTCTACTCATAATAATTTGAAGCTATGGGCTTAGGGCTATGAACTTCCAGCTAAGAATCAAACCTGACTCTCAGCTGGAAGCCAACAGCTCCTAGCTGTTAAAATTAACGTTTTTTCTTACGTCGTCCTTTAATAATTAAGTGATCTGAATGGTGCTTGCGTTTTCGAGTTTTAACACCAAGTGCAATTTTACCCCATGGCGTTTTTGGTGTCTTGGGACTAATAGCGGTATGCCCCTCACCTCCTCCATGTGGATGATCAGCAGCATTCATAGACTTACCAAGCACTTGAGGGCGACGTCCCATCAAACGCTTTCGACCAGCCTTTCCAATTTTAACATTGCCATGGTCTATATTACTCACTGAACCAATGGTGGCATAACACTCCTTAGAAACATAGCGAACGGATCCAGATGGAAGCGTGACTTGAGCCATCTCACCATCTTGGGAGGAAATTTGACCAGATGAGCCAGCAGAACGAATGATTTGAGCCCCACGTCCAGGTTTCAATTCCAGGTCATGAATGTCAAACCCAGGAGGAATATTACCAATTTTAATACGGTTTCCAGTTTTAATCTTAGCCCTCTCACTACAAATCACTTTATCTCCTACTTCAAGTCCTTCAGGAGCGATGATGTAACGACGCTCTCCATCGTGATAACAAAGCAATGCAATGAAAGCTGTTCGATTTGGATCATACTCAACTGTTTCAACCTTAGCAGGAATATCAAGTT
>JAUHXI010000066.1 GCA_030426875.1 bacterium | reverse complement strand
TCCATGGGATTCCAGTTGTCGGACCAAAACTCATCTGGGGAAAAAACCTTGTAGGGAGCTTCTGGCGTGAATGAGGAGAGCATCATTTTGCCTGAAAAATCACTTTTCCGCTTAAAAAGATGTAATTCAGACCGCCAAACCATCCGCCGTTGCATGCGACAGGTAGGACAGAGGGTGGGATCAGGGATTTGATATTTTTTGCCATTAAAAGTGGGGCTAACCCGTTCATAAAACTGCCGATCGGAATCGGTCACTGTGAATTCTGCTTTGCATTGGGTGCAACTTTTCATGCTTTGATTATAGCAGATAACAAGACTGTCCCAAAAAAATACCCTAACTCTAAAAATGGTTAGTTGGTATCTAGAAACCCATATTCTTTGTCCATTTCTTTCAACTGCTCATCAGTCAATCCAACATCAGAGTCTACTATGCCTAGTCGAATCAATGCCCATAAATGACGCGTATTAGTGGGGTCAAATTTACCAGATTCTAATAACCCCATTCTCGTCTCAAACTCCTCTTCGGAAATACTATCAACGAATTGCCACATGCGTATGTTGCCCTCCCGATAAAGCATGTCTCGAGTGAGGCAAACCCCTGGAGTTTTAAAATCAGTCCCCCTAAATGTTCGGAAGCAATTGGTCCATGCGGCCCGATTGGCAGCTTCTTTAGCTACCTCTGGCCGCCTTCCCAAACGCAATTGAATAAAATAATGATAGGATTGCATGATGCTAAAAACATCTCTAAAATCTCGCTTTTTTCCATCTAAACCCAAAGCTAAACTAATGGCCAAATGTCGATCAAGACCAAAAAAATCTTTGAGCACAGGCTTAATAGCATCTTCAGCCAGTGACGCCAAACCTTCCCCTCCCCTTACATATCGGTCCAATCCCAATCCCAATAATTTTAGCTGACTACATTCACCGTTTAAACGACGACTGAGATGAATGCCAACTTCATGAGTCACTAACTCTAAAACTCTCTGAGCCGTGTCATGCCGATTGGGAATATTCAATTGCTTCTTTGACTGATCCACACTAAAGGTCCTCCGACCTTTTTGATAAACAAGGTTCCAATCCTCAGCTTTTATATTAGTTAGCACCTCTTTAAATAACTGCTTAATTTCATCTGGGGTGAATTCCCGATTATTACCCTTAACCTCTCTCTTGATTCTTTCATAACTAGAACCCAAAAAAGCTTTTAACTTAATCTCCATACGATCAGCAACTTTTTTAACCAAAGATTTCTTAGGAAGAGTAGGCAGTTCAATCGTTGACTCATGACGGTCAGTGAATTCTTGAAGCGGAGCTGTAAATAGAGGTAAAACCTCCAAAAAACTTTTTGCGGCTGAATTGAGCTCATCCGAACCATGACCTGAAATCTTAGCAATAGCATTTTTAATAACAGATAAACTTTGAGCAAAAATATCTAGAGAAGGTTCACCGTAAATGAATCGAGAATATTTTTTAAACCGGTCGAGCTCACCTTGCTTAGCAGCTTTAAGCAAGCCAATTCCAGCTAATTTTTCATTGATTTTCCAACCGTAAACCAAGCTTACAACTGAATTTTCTTCTTCATTTATGATTTGCGCTTTTAATTCAGTGAGTGATTTTTCTTTCATTTCTAGTTGAGCCAAATCAATATCAGGATACTGAAATTCAGGGTTGATTTTTTGGCCTGAAAAAAATAATTGCATCTCAGAATGAATGGATACCCTGTCTGGATTTAAAAATTCATGAACCTGAAAAGAACCAATAGCTTCAAAGCGATCATACCATTTTGCATCTAAGGCCTTTTCAAGGTCTAACACAGCAGATTTTTTAAGACAAACTTCCATATTTAAAGTTCTAATTCATTCCTTTTATTATACAGGAAAAAACAGGAGGGTTCAATCCAAAAGCCAAGAACTTCACCTTCATCTAAATTCTAGCCTAAACTTTACCCCTCCCCTTTGGACGCCCGAGGTGGTTTAGAAGAGGTCTGTCGAAAGCTAAGAGCTTCCCCTAATACACCTCCTTCAAAAAACATGCCTCACAATATACCTTTTCAGGACGATCAGGTGAATAGGAGCTTTGAATCCCCGTCCCACATTTATCACAATCCCGTTCATACTGCCTGCGCCCATTCCGGAGGGAAAGCCGAGTCATGTGCCGACAATCAAAACAACGCCGTGGAATCGGGAGTTGTTGCTTGCGGTAAAAATTGAGTTCTTGCTGAATGATGCGATAATTCTTCCCACAATCCGCGCACGCCAACACCTCCGACGTGATGGCATCCGGCACCTCATTGATGTCATCGGGAATCGCGTAGATTTGAGGCTTTTTTTCTTTTTCACTTTGATCCAACCAATTCCACCCCTTTGCCCCGACCTCCTTTTGGGTGAGCGGGAAACATTCTTGGGCAATGGTTTGATTATAGGAAAAAGGTGATGTAGAGACTGGAAAATACTCACCCCATTCCCCGGTCGACCTCATGTGATCAATGATTTTAGGGGCCAGCTCCTCATACTCCTCTTTGGTGTATTGCTTGTTCAAAATGCAGTACTCGGCATTGCGCATGTTACTACATCCAAAACAATTTTTGGAATTGAACATGAGTTGAGAATAAAACACATTAGAGGAACCATCCACTACAACTAAGCCAAAAAAGTTATTAGAACATTTAGACCCACTGCCCATCATTTCATATAATAAAGATGCATTTTCACCTGAATATGTGCAGTCATAAGAATCCTTTAAGCCAGGAAATCCATTGAAAATATAATGACAATCCTCACAATCTTTGGACATAATATAGCAGTCCTCACAATTTTTAGATTGCAAAATATACTCACCCGAAACTGACTCGCTCATTACGTTTGAATTGGCTCGCTTGGGGTAATTGGTTCGAACATCCTTCCAGTATTCCAGTGCTCGCTGAAAACCATGGTGAGTATTGAGCTTGAAGGAGGCTACTCACTTTTCATATTCTTCTTTGGTTAGCTGCTCATTCATGATGCAGTACTCTTTGTTGTTCAGATTGAAACACATGAAACAATTTTTGCAGGAGGTGCAATTTTCCAAAAACATCGAATCCGAACAGCCTTTGGAATGGAGTGCATAAGCAGTATTGTAACAATTACTACTATGAACCGATTCATAGGCCAATTCCGAATCATAAACAAACAAGCAATCCATGCAATCCTTCGATTTTTCAGCGTTGTAGCAATAAAAACTGTCTTCCAAATAATTCCCAGTGAAGCAAAGATAGCAATTTCGGACAAAAGCGTTGGAATTAGTGTAGCGACTATTGTCAGTGTCAAAGGCAATGGTGTGCGCATGGGGCACTTTTTGGTCAAGCTCGTAGAATTGCTCAAAAAACGGACGAGTGAAATCAAATGCTTGGCCATAATCTTTGGGATCCCACTCATCCGACCACCAAATCTCGCGATCATAAACCGCCGTTTTGGTCCCCGAAGGATACATAGAAATCAGCTTGTTCCCAGATTTGTCACAGGTTCGCTCAAACAATTTCCGATCATTACGAAAACTGAGGCGACGTTGAAGTCGACATTCAGGGCATAAAGTGGGTTCGGGAATTTGGTATGTTTTGCCGTTGAAAGTGGGGCTGATTCGCTTGTAGAATTGGCGATCGGTGTCGGTGACAATATATGTTGATTGACATTGAGCGCAAGATTTCATGTAGAGATTATAGCAGAATGTTCTTTTTTCTTTGAAGGTTATATTTCAGAACGTCAACTTCAAAGAAAAACCCATGTTACACCAACCAATGATGAGAATTGAACATAAATTTTAGAAGGCGACATTATATGATATCGCCTTCTAAAATTTACCCCTCCCCTTCGGAGGCCAGAGGTGGTTTATAAGAGGCCTGTCGAAAGCTAAGAGCTTCCCCTAATACACCTCCTTCAAATAACACGTTTCACAATATACAATCTCTGGGCGATCAGAAGAGTAGGTGCTTTGAAACGCTATTTGACACTTGTCACAATTTCGCTCATATAAATCAGGTGTATTTTGTAAGGCCACCCGTTTTTGATGGCGGGCTTTAGGCGTAAAACGGGGAACCGGAAGCCCTTGATTTCGATAGAATTCAAACTCCTGTTTGACAAGGCGAAAAGGTTTTTCAGTCTCCTCAGCTATAATTGCCCAATTGAGGATATCATTAGGAATGTCCTTGATGTTATCAGGTAATTTTTGAGCAGGAATGGTTTTCAAATTATCAGGCAAAGGGGCTTCATAGTCACTCCAAGGCCACCCTCGGCTTACAGCTTCAACCTTGGTCAGTGGGAAGAATTCTTGAGCCTTGGTTTCATTGTAACCAAAAGCACTCAACTCAATCGGAAAGAACTCTCCGTACTCTCCACCCGCCTTCATGTGGTCAATTATTTTTGGCACAATCGCTTCATAGGACTCTTTAGTATACTGCTTATTCAAAATCACATATTTATGACGCTTCAGACTCATCCCACCAAAACAATAACTGGAAGCCTGACAGTTGTCACAATATTTCATGTTGTCAGATTGATAGGTCAAATTGCAAGACTGACTCAGAGCTAAATCTACATTCCCCTGACATTCATGCGTCATTTCAATATTTCCATTGCGATCACAATCGTAAGCATCCGTAGCACTGATCACCTCATAAACATAGCGACAGTCTTCTAAATTAGTGGAACGGTAGCACTGTTGAGCATTTTTACAATTCACCAAATAATCCCCAGAAGAATTTTCGGCATTGGTCATCCACGCATAGCGCTTTGGAAGACTTATTTTTAGAGCTTCATATTTCTCTTTGAATGTCCTAAAAAAAGTTGAATTGGTTTTAAGTTTTTTAATGGTCTCTTTGACTTCATTCTCAAGGGCTGGTTCATTGAGAATATAATTCTGTTTACCACGTAAAGACACGCAGCCCACCAAGTTCTTACCACTGCGACAATCAAAGGCTAAAAAAGATTCAGAAAGATTTGAGCACAACTCTAAATGAGCAGACAAAGTACAATCTTGAGAATCCGAACAGCCATAGCACTGCTCCATATTAGTTGAAAACAGCATGTCCATGGAGTCTCGTGAATTGATGGTGAAATCACTGTACAAAACATCTTGGCAATCAACCAAAGAACTACTCATGTAGCAGTTTCGATTCTTGGAACTGTGTACCGTGAATTCCGAATTCTCACTTTGTGTGTTGTAGATAGCAATCCGCGGTACTTTTTTCCGCATCTGAGCATATTGCTCAAAAAACGGCTTGCCGAAATCATAATCCTCTCCATAGTCGAGAGGATCAAATTGATCAGACCAAAAACAGTCATTACAAAGCACAGGAATGGATTTGTCTGGAGAATAAATTGAAATGACGGACTTCTGACAAAGATGGCAGGTGTTCCGATAATAATTGGAATCATTCCGAAAGCTCAACCGGCGTTGACGCCGACAACGGGGGCAAAGACCAGGTTCAGGAACTTGCATTTTTTGAAAAACCGCATGGTCGTAAGGACTGAATTCAAATTTCTTGTGGCAGTGTTGGCAAGTTTTCATGCTTCAATCATATCAAAAAGGGGTTTAAAATAGAATTGAAATAATTCCATCACCTAAAAAATAAATGGAAAAGGATCATGATAAAAAGGCCTGCGTTCAGAGAGTTATAAATGTACCCATAAAAGAAGTCTGGGAGGCTTGTACCGATATGAACCAAATCAATGAGTGGGTCATGCCTGAGGAATTCACTAAAAAAGTCTTGGAATGGAAAATGAAACCTGGTCACTATCTTTATTTTATAAATGGACCATGCGAAACAAGCGACGAGCACAGAATTTTTTTACAAACGACTGAGAAATTTGAACGTATGGAATTTTTATACAGCATAAAAAATAAGAAGAAAAATATTGAATTTGAAGTCGAAATCTTGCTAAAAGAAGAGGGTAAAAAAACCGATTTGAGAGCCTGTGCCACCTTCAAAACAAAAGAAGCATTGATGGAGCTCGTCATGGCCTATGATTTTATGTCGATGGAAATTCAACTCATGAATCAATTGCAAAATTATCTTGAAAAAAAATACATACCGGAATATGAAGGCCTCAGCAAAGGTGAAAAGGTGCTGGCCGTATTGAAAAAAATTGAATTGGAGATGAAAAAAATTGGTTTTTGGTCAAAAAATCCCCCTCAATTTGAAGTGGGACATTACCTTGAATCGCCGAGCTTTGAACTATGGATCCAATGCGTTCTAATTCCCAATGCCAAAAAAGCAGTGCAGGACAATGACTACCCTTCAAAGAGTCAAGTAGGGCTAATGGCCATGCGACAATATGACTACCACGACTACATTCCACAAGCAAAAGATCTCCTGAAACTATTGTATCAATTCGATAAGGTTGTCGAGGCAGACTGATAAAATTCTGAATATTAACCATTCCCGCTTAACCACTCGTGAAGATTGGCCATGAGCCGATTGATCGGATGTGAAGCCATGAAGTGAGATTTTAAACAAATAAAACTCAAAACTGTGCTAGAATAAAACGGTGTGTCTGTGACCTCGTAGTTCAACGGATAGAACAAGGGACTCCTAAGCCTTAGATACAGGTTCGATTCCTGTCGAGGTCACCACCACCCAGATTCATGCTCCAGCTTGCGAATCTTGATCACTCACGTGATTAAGCTTCTTCAGCTTACGCATGAATCTGGGTCACTGCCCCGCAAAATACCCCCCCCTTCTCGTTCCACTCGCCCTTGCCTCGCATTTTGTGGGGACCCCGTTTTAGCTACAGTGTTTCGGTTTAAGCATTTGTCTAATTCTGTGAAGGCGAGATTATATAATCTCGCCTTCGGGGGGGAAAGCCTCCTCCTTAATTAAAGAGGAGTACAACGATCAGAACACATTGAGAAAGTGGTGTAGAAGAAGCGCTGAATTAGCCATTAACTACTCTGATTGATCACCACAACCTTACTGTTATCCTCGGGTAACTCAGATTTTTTAACTTTGAATGAATCAACGGGCTCCACTTGGGTAGCATTCATTTCTGAAAGGAAGGCGGACAATGGAGCCAAATCTTGGTTGTTGCCCTCAGTTGAATAGAGCATTGGAATCACCACACGGGGCTCAATTTCTTCCACAACCGATTTAGCCAGTTTCGCATCTAGAACTGTTTTGCCCCCCACTGGTACAAAAAGAATGTCAACATCCCCAATTTTATCCACCTGTTGTTCAGTCAATTTTTCGGATTGGGCCCCCAAATGGCATATTTTAATGCCATTAAAATGGGCTATGGTCACATTGTTTTCTTCGCCTTCAGCCGCCCGAGCATGAATCAACTGAAAATGCACCCCTTTAGTTTCATACTCACCAGGCCAACTAAAAACGCGTGGCTCCCCCTGAACAGCCCCGGTATTGGAGTGGGAATCAGCACCATTGCTGACCGTGATCACATCAGCTTTAAGGGTAGGCAATGTTAACCCAATCGATTCCGAAAAAGGATCCATCACTAAGGATGCCACTTTGTCTGTGACTGAAAAACAAGCCTGACCATAAAATTTAATCTCCATCTGTATAATTGGTATGAATATAATCGGAGTCAGTCTAGCACAAATGGGGCTTGAGAACAATTTTTGTGAGGGGCTTAAAAAGTGACTATCACAACAATTGGCCTTTAATTTTTAATTCTAA
>JAUHXI010000065.1 GCA_030426875.1 bacterium | reverse complement strand
GCTGGAGCAGTCTTGTAGACTGGTTCAGCGGATTTTGAAATTATTTTTCTCCCTCTTCCTTCTTCTCTTCAGGTTTTGATTCAACTGACTTTACCTCCTGCCCTCCCCCTTTGGATGCTGGAGGTGGGGTAGAGGGGGCCTCCTTACTAAAAGAAACCTTCACATTCTCACGCTCTTTCTCATCCTCAATCTCAAAGAATTCACGTTGTTTAAAGCTGAACATCCCCGCAATGACGTTGCTAGGAAACACCTCAATTTTAGTGTTGAAATCCCGCACCTGCCCATTATAAAAACGTCGAGACGCTTGGATTTTATCCTCCGTGTCCACCAATTCATTCTGAAGTTGAATGAAATTCTCATTAGCTTTCAAGTCAGGATAGTTTTCTGAAACAGCAAATAGAGATTTCAAAGCCCCAGACAGCATGTTTTCGGCAGCCCCTTGCTCCTGAACATTCGTGGCATTGATGGCATTGGAACGCGCCTCGGTCACTTTAACAAACACGCCTTCTTCGTGAGCCGCATAGCCTTTGACCGTATCCACCAAGTTGGGGATCAAGTTGTAACGCCGCTTGAGCTGAACATCAATGTCAGACCAGGCCTCTTTAACCCGATTCCGAAGCGTGACGAGTCCGTTGTAAGCCCCAATCACAAAAAGGACAAGGACCACTGCAACAGCAATGATGATTATAACAGTAGTTGACATAGTTTTTTAGTTTAGATTTATGAATCAATCATAGCAAAAACCATCAAAAATAGCCAGCTCATCCACACGGGTAGAATGCAGGAGCTGGCTGGTGATATTTTGGTGAGGTGTCAGTCGCTTTGGATTATAAAATTGGAAAAAATACTTCATTAGAGATTTAGGGAGCTTCAACCACTGTGGAATAAGAAGGTAGGTAAAGGTTGTAGAATTTTTCCTTAGGCGAAGCCTCCTCATTAAATAAAGTACGTGGGCTCACAAATATAAACGTATTAGCCTCATCTAAAATACACTCAAGAGAAACAGTTGTATCAAAGGCAGTCAAAGATTGAGGTGGAAAATTAAAGGGGTTCAATTCATTATTTACAAGTGCTTTATCTTCACCTTTATATAACAAAAAACTATCTCCTTTTGGAGGAGAGGCAACTATACTAACATGACAATTTTCAATGTCTTTATCTGCAAACGGCGTAACTCTAAAACCATCAATATAATCTCCCTGCGGATCTCTAACAGATAGATCAACGGTTGTGACACTTTGATACTTATCAGCATCTATAGAAAACTCTGTTTTAGGAAAAGAGGTTGATTGGTTTGCTCCTGGATTCTTCAAGGGATCAAGAACAGCATCAACTTCAAAAGGGCATAAACCTATCTCTTGAAAATCCACAGGAATTTTATCTACAGCACCCAAAAATTCTAAACATTCAGCGACACGGGCACCTTGGGGAGTCATCAAAGCAAGAGTATCTTTATTCAATTTACCACTATGCAGACCAACTTTAAATTTACCTGGGTCACAAGGACTTCCCATAATTTTATCCACAACCACAGTCATCTGCTCCCAATTCAACGGGCCTTCAGAATTCGCACAAGGCTCTTCACCCTCATCATAATAATCCGGATTATAATAATTTCCAGCAAGGCTAAGCACATCTTCACACTCTAAATCACAAGCCTCTTGCTCTCCAGTCGTAGTGGAAGTTGAATCCGTATCACCTGTAGTTGTGTCCACATCTCCGGTTGTCGTTGAACCGGCTGTATCCGTCGCAGCAGTTGTACCGGTCGAAGCACCACTTTCACTTTCGCTCCCAGCACTCGTAGTCCACGATGTCGTTTCATCCGTAGAAGAAGTGGTCGTGCCAGCCGAAGTAGCATCAGTGCCTTCAACACCCGTGGTACCACTTTCTGTTCCACCACCCACAGTTTCAGACGCCTGACCACCAGTGGTCGTGTCAGTAGATCCGTCTCCAGCAGAAAGCACAGACTCAGCATTAGTCCCAGCTTGTTGTGATCCACATGCAGTTGCAGCTCCTGTCAAAGCAGCCAAGGCAAGAAGGGCAGAACGGGCACCAGGCAAATTAGGAGTATTACTTATTCTCTCTGATTATTGGGAGGGTTAAAATGAAAAATATCTCTAAACAAAATTTTATGTTGATGTGTGATGGAAATTAGCCATTTACTTCTAGCCCTCATTCCATTCCACAATATTATTGTAATACTCTTTTATAAACTATGTCAACGTTAAATTAACATAATTTTAATGTTATGAAAATGAAACTGGTAATTTAGGGCCATGCAAAAATCTCCCCTGCCCCCTCTTTCTCAAGAGGGGGACCCACTAAATATTCCCCCTTGCGAAAGGGGGCTAGGGGGATCTTCGTATCACCCTTGGCTCAAAAAAAGCACCTTTCACCCCACACCTCCTCACCTCAACTCATCCGAACTCGTCTTACGAATCCGATCCAAACGCACATTCTCCACCTGATCCCGAATCCCATCCTCAATCTTAACCGTTGGCTCAAACCCCAAAACCGCTTGAATTTTACCAATATCCGCATGCTGACCCGCCACGTAACCTTCTTTAACCGGATTTTCGATGTATTTTGCCTTCACCCCATTGTCAAACGCCTTCTCCAACGCAGCCACCACCTCATTCAAACTCGTTGAACGGCCCGTCCCAATATTAAACACCTCCGCCCCCAACTGCTTCTCAGTCCGAACCGCCAACGTGATCCCCTGAACCACATCCTTCACATTCGTAAAATCTCGAAACTGTGTCCCATCACCATAAATAACCGGCGCAAGCCCCCGAGCCATGTCCCAACAAAACTGAGAAACAAGATTCGCAAATTCCCCCTTAGCCTCCTCATTCGGTCCATAAATACTCATGAACCGAAAGCCAATGATGTCCATGTCAGGATGCACCTTGTTATAACACTTCGCACTGTATTCATAAACCCGCTTGGTCACGGCATAATGATTAATAGGCGTCACCTCCTGCGTTTCAATGAGAGGAATCGGATTGTTCCCATAAAGCGAAGAGGTCGACGCATACAAAAACTTCTTCACCCCATTCTTCCGCGCCCACTCCAACGTGGTCAAAAACGACTCAATCGAATTCACATACCCCTTCACCAAACCATCCCCCATGAACATCGGCGCACTAGACGTACCCGCCAAATGCAACACAAAATCCACCGGCCCCACCTTGTCCAAATCCTCCGTCTTACACGCATCCCCCTCAATGAATCGAATGTCATCATCAAGATTACGCCTGTCTCCTAGAAATAAATTATCAAGGGCCGTGATTTCATAATCATTCTTATTGATATTGCAGAAATTAGAGCCAATGAAGCCAGCCCCTCCCGTCACAAGAATTTTTTGCATGATGATTGTAGTTAAATCTAGGCTAGATTGTACCCAATAAATCATTTTTTAGAAAGAAAAAAGCCCCCTCCTTATTCGGGAGAGGGCTTTTTAAAACAATCAAATCAAAATTACTTAAGCATGGCTTTTAGTAAATCATCAGTCAATTGATCATGAACCGCTACATCTTCATCAGTAGCAGTACCGTTATCCATGTTTTCTTGGTCAGTTTTATCAGCATCAGGTTGACCGTTTTCGAAACCACCATCAAGGGCTTCATTTTGCTCAGTACCTGCATCATGATTAACAGCCACCATGCTTTCACCTGTCATAAGCTTCATGCTGTCAACAAGGGCATAACCATCGTTAGAACCAACATACATAGCAATTACAGAAACATGCATTGTTCCATCCAATTCCTTCATCATCATATCCATTTTTTGACCAGCAGTCATGGCTTCTGTGTCATAAACAGCAACCACACCGTCAAGACCTTCCAACATTTCTGCTAATTCAGACGCATCACCCCATTCAGCAAGAGGCTCAAGAGCTTCTGGAGCCTTATCGCCCACAAAGTTAAGGGACGCTTCATCCGTATGAACAACCACTAAACCACCAGAAAGTGTACCTTCACTCAAATTTTCAAGATGAAGGGTAAGAGGCATCAATACTTGACCACGAATTTCTCCATCTGCATTGGCTGCCGTGTGAACATTAAGATAAAGACCACCATCCTGGAGCATCTTCATTTCAGCCTCGGTCATTTCCCATGTTCCAGTTGACATGTCATCAGCAAATGCTTCCAACGCGTGAACCGCATCACCATTAACACCCATAGCACCACTGTGGAAGTGAGCTGCAGTAACATCACCCGTCAAACCTTCAACAGTAACCTTATAAGTGAGCATGTTTCCCTTAACGGTTACCTCGGCCATACCCATGGCGTCAGTATCAACAGCAGGCACTTCTTGAGCCCCAGTTAGATGAGCACTGTACATCATTTCTTCCATCTCTTCTTCGCCTTCTCCCTCATTCATCATCTCATCCATCTTCTTCTCCATGGCCTCCATGTCAGCCTTCATGAGGTCCATTTCAGCCATCAAGTATTCATTGTAACGCATGAGCATGGTCACACCTTGAGCACGGTTCATGTCTTCACCGCCTGCAAATTGACCATCAATACCTTCAATGATTCCAGTGTCAGAAGCCCAATTGGCAGCATCTTCGTACCATTTTCCTTCAGCATCAGCAAAGTTACCTGCAGCAATGGCAACCGCGCCGATCATAAACGCCCCAACAATCGATGAAGAGACTATAAATCGTTTTGATTTCATAATTTAATGTAGTTATTTAGATAAAATCCCCATCATTATAGCAAATTTAAAAAAAATTACTAGCTGTAGAGACGCAAAATCTTGCGCCTCTACAGTCAATCCGAATTATTGCTACAGTGATGGGGTTTGTTTGGAATTTGTGATTTGTGATTTGGTGCTTAAATTTTGGTATTTGTTACTTTTCTTAAGCTAAGTTATACTTCCCCCAAGATTCAACAAAAAAGATTTCAAAAAACGGTATTTGAATCCTAGCTTTGAATATTTAATGCGCAGCCACACTAATGTTCTTCAAAAAAAGAAAACCAAAACGCCTTTACGTGGCCACCAAATCAAAATGGTACAACAAGCCGAGGCGAAAAAATAAAATTTATAACCCTCGCAAAGTTTTCACGAAAGGGCTTCGTAACAATTTCTCTCGCTTCGTAAAAGATGCATTCATGTACTTAGTTGCCGGAGGAGTACTTTTAGGCTTACTGATCTTCTTTCTTTTTTCTAACCGCTTCTCAATCAGCAGCATCGAAGTCTCGCGAGACAATTTATATGTCGACAATGCCGCCGTGATGCTCTTATTAAAGCCATATGAAGGTCAAAGCATTTTCACCTTTTCAAAAACCGAAGCACAAGTCCTGATTCAAGATGCGTACCCAGAATTTGAGGAAGTGACAGTGAGAAAATTTTTGCCCGACAAAATAAAAGTCGAACTTAAGAGTCATGAAATCGTGGCCAACATCAAAGCAATATACTTCTCACAAGACCTTTTAAATGAACCAAAAATCATTGAAGAAGAAACACCGCTAGATGAAAATGAGAGCCCAGCAGACGAAGCATCCGGTGAAGATGCAGTGGTGATTGACGAAAATTTAGCCGAAGCCTTCGAGCTAGAAAGTGACCTCAACACAGACAATCAAGACATCACCGAAGAAACCACTCCCATAGAGCAAAAAGCCCTGCTCAACAGCAAAGGGCAAGCCATTTTAGATCAAGAAGAGAGCTTAGAACTGATGACCATCACCATTGAAGGGCTAAAAACACCCATTCAAGACCGTGAATTCGTGATTCCAAGCGAACACGTCCTCTACATTACAGATGCCATCAAATACCTGACAAATCTAACAGAAATGAAGGTCAACAAGGCCACTTATTTCACCATGGGACGAGAAGTGCATCTAATCACCGAAAACAACCTGGTCATATGGCTGGTCATGAACGATGACACCCCCACAAATTATAAAGAACAAATCGATAAACTGGACTTAGCCTTTAAAAACATTGGCCTCAACGAAAGCGAATTAGCCTACGTCGACCTCAGAGTACCCGAAAAATTAATCTTCTGCCGAAAAGGTAACGCCTGCGACGTAAACGAGTAGCGACTAACAAGTAACGAATAATTGACAACGCTCAACTACAACTCGTTACTCACTAGTCTTTACTCCTTAAAGTGGTTAGCGAATAACTAAAACAATTTAAGCTCCAGTAAAAAATGAGTGGAAAAGCTAACCGCTAACCCCTTACCACTAACCGCCTCTAAACAGTGTAATGACAAGTGACTCGTAGAGGTTTGCGTGAGGTGAGTAGATAATCTTGAATCAATAATTAAGCAAAAAAACCATGTTCCGAAGTTTAACCAGCCTAATGCTATTGGCCAACCCCACTGCAGCCACAAATGTCGAAGACTTTGCCGTACCAGCCCAAATAGAATTCGATGAAAGCACCTTGCTAGAGGTAAACCTCGTCCCCACCCTTAAAGAAGGAGCCGTGGCACCAGCCATTGAAGCAAAGGCAGCCCTAATCATGGACGTTGACACGGGCATCGTTTTATACGAAAAAAATGCTGACCAAGCCCTACCAATGGCCAGTTTAACAAAAATAATGGCCGCCACTATCATCTTAGAAAACCATGATTTAGATGAAATTGTGACCATCCCCTCCAATTATGCTGGCTTAGAAGGTGTGCGAATATGGCTGGGTCAAGGCGAAGAACTAACCATCGAAAGCCTCCTAAAAGCCACCCTCATCCGCTCCGCCGGAGACGCCACCCTAGCCCTCGCCGAACATCACAGTGGCTCAGTCGAAGCCTTTGTGGAGGAAATGAATCTAAAAGCAGAGGAAATGAATTTACTCGAAACACATTTTGTAAACCCTGTTGGCCTAGATGATGAAGGCCACCTATCCTCTGCCAGAGATTTAGCCGAACTATCTCGTTATGCCATGCAAGATTCAGATTTTAGAGATATTGTAAAACTCCAAGGTGCCACCATCGAAACCATCAATGGAGAATCAAGTTACACCTTCGATTCCACCAATAAGTTATTAGACAGTTATTTAGAAATTCTAGGCGTTAAAACCGGCACCACCGACAACGCCGGCGAATGCCTCATCAATTTAGCCAGAGATGAAAATGGAAACGAAATCATCACCGTCATCCTCAACAGCCCCGATCGTTTTCAAGAAAATAAATCCATGATCGATTGGGCCTTTAGAAGTTATCAGTGGTGAATATTTAGGGGAAATGAATTCCAAACGACTCAATAGATTTTCCCCTTAAATTTAATTTCATAAAAAATCTAAAATCATTCCAAATCCTATAAACAGCTGCTGATTTCCCGGACATTTCAGGGGCCTGGGGAGAAACGAGCGGACAAGACGATGAATAAAGGAATAAAGATGAATCCGCGTCGTGTTCTCCCCAGCCGTTTTTGCTTCGTTTTTGCGGTCAAAAATGAAGAAAAGAAAAAATAAACAAAAAAAATGACATGAAGAGATGAAGTTTCTATGTGGGAATTAAGGGTGGAATTGAATTCAGATAGAATAGAATTCAAACTAAAAATCTCCTGAGCCTTACAAACATTAAATTTCTATAAAAAAGCTCCAATTTCATAGCAATCAAGGCTAAAAATATGCTACAATTCCAACAAACACATTAAAACATAAACCAAAACCAATGGAAAACGCACCCTCAAAAAGGGGTTTCACCCTTGTTGAACTCCTTATTGTGATGGCCATTTTAGCCGTGCTAACC
>JAUHXI010000064.1 GCA_030426875.1 bacterium | reverse complement strand
AATGGCCAACTGTAATTCAGATAAAGCTGTCTCAATTCCCTCTTTCATGTTTTCATCCGTTTCATAGGCTGCCTCAGGAGCCCCTTCATCATTCTGATCAACCTCATCGTCAATGACTTCTTCGATTGGTGATACTTCATCTGTTTCAACCACCTCCTCAGCGACTTCCAGACCTGACTCATCTACCCCTGCGGTAACAGAGGTATCCACTCCCAACGAAACCTCAGCAGGCTCCCCCTGATCGCAAGCAGTCAAAACTAAAATAAGTAAGGGCAAAATTAGAAATCCTTTCTTCATTTTATTGTAATGGGTTATGGGGTAGGTCTACGTGTTGATTTTACGGGTTTTAACTGTAAAGTCAAACAACCCATTCACTTAACTTTTTTTCATTTTAACCACTTATTTTTAGCGAGACATTTTAACTTTCCGGGAAATTTGAGAAGAGAATTTTTTAACCCTTACCTCAGCCACATTTAAATCTAAAAACATTCTGGAAAAAATGCTCATGTTTCGTTAAAATCAATACATGAAACTAATCGTTGGACTCGGAAATCCAGGCGCTCAGTATGAAAAAACCCGGCACAATGCAGGATTCATGGCTTTGGATTTTCTTCAGGAACATTATGGATTTGACAAATTTAAAACCCTTGATAAGGGTAAATCGCTCATGACAAAAGGGGAGATAACAGGTGAAAAAGTGATTTTACTCAAACCCCAACAATTCATGAATCTCTCGGGCATTGCCACCGCAGCCGTGGCTCAGTTCTTCAAAATCCCAAGAGATAATGTCATTGCCATCTATGACGAAGTAGCCATCAATCTAGGTCACATCAGAATCAGGCCAGATGGCTCAGCAGGCGGGCACAACGGCGTTAAGTCGCTCATCGAAAAATTAGGAGGCGATGACTTCACTAGGCTCCGCATAGGCATCAAACCTCACGAACCCTTTCCAGGTGAACTTTCAGACTATGTCTTAGGACGTCTGTCTACGGATGAAAGTGATGAAATCATGGCGAAAATAGAAAAACTCCCCCTTATTATAGAGACGATTTTTAAGGAAGGCTCAAAAGAGGCAATGAATCAATTCAATTGAATCAGCTTCTAGGCCTTTAGAAATTTTCTATTTTGAATGATTTTCATCCGCGTAACATAGGGTTAACCCCTAATCATTGAACTTTGATTATTTTTTAGGGAAATAAAATTAATATCGATATAACATTTTAAACCCGGTGCTAGTTCAAATACTTGCTAGAAAACCTGTAAAGATTATTATGAGGTCTTAGGACTTTAAACTTTTAAGATTCAAACTAAATCCATCAAAACAAAGGCATTAAACGTTCAAAGAGAAGATAAAAATTCTGAACCTATCCACACTAAAAAAAACAAAATGCAACTCGATCCTGCTGAACTCCAAAAAATTGGCTCCGCCATTCAAAAAGCCCAAAATATTCTGATCATCACCCATAAATCTCCCGATGGAGACACCATGGGTTCAGGATTAGGCCTTTATCATAGCCTAAAAGCATTGGGTAAAAATCCTGTGGTCAGCTGCATAGACCCCACCCCACCAGATTTTGCCTTCATGCCCGAAATTGAAACCTTCCAACGGGGGGTGGAGCACATAAACTACGATCTCTTTTTCATCGTCGACTGTGGTGCGACCCATCTAACCGGCCAACACGAAGCCTTTCCAGAGCTTTTTGATGGGAGCAGGGAAGTCATCAATATCGACCATCACCCCACTAACACACGTTACGGAAAGTACAATCTAGTCGTCACAAACGCTGCTGCTGCTACAATGATTGTTTATCAGATGTTAGCCGACCTAGAACTTCCCATCACTCGTGACGTGGCCACCTGCCTGCTCACGGGGCTTTACACGGACACAGGCAGCTTCATGCACTCCAATACAGATGTGGACGCCATGCTAATTGGCTCAAAATTATTGGCAAAAGGAGCGAACCTAAGATCAATTTCTAAAGAAATTTTCAACACCACCAAAATATCCACCATGCGATTGTGGGGACGGGTCCTTAAAAACACCTATCAAACAGATGAAGGGGTGACCATGTCCGTTGTCACTCAAAAAGATTTTCAGGAAACTGGTGCGGATTACAGCGAAATGTCAGGGGCTGTGGATTATGTAAATTCAGTTCCAAACTCACTGTACAGCGTGATTCTGACCGAACGTAAAGACATTGTTAAGGGTTCTCTTAGAACTCTGAATGAAGATGTTGATGTGTCAGCCATTGCCTCGCAATATGGTGGTGGTGGGCATGTAAAAGCCGCTGGATTCGCTGTTAAAGGACGACTTGAGAAAGAAGTGAAATGGAAAGTTGTGGAATAAAAAATTCAAGTGAACCATTAATAATTGGGTCAGATCAAGTTTAAAAAAAACCTTAAATGAGTTTAAATAAAATCACAGCTTTAAAATCAACTGTAGCCATTTCTTTTTTAATGCATGACTTTTTTTAGAGGCTAAATTTAAAAAATGAGAAATATTAAAATTTTATGACTTTGGTATATAATTTATCTCTTGTCTATTTTTTATTGACTTTTAGCCGCTTTTCAACTAGAATTTGCTTGTTGACGAGACAGAAAAAACTCTAGAAAAAACCTCAAAGAACGTCAACATTTGTATCGCGGGAGGGCAACTTTATAGGGGGAAGGGGTGACATAGTCACCCTTTTTTCCTATGCTATCCAACTCCCACTTCACAAGCATTAATCCACTGAGAATACTTGCCTACAATATTTGTGGCGACCATGTACACATGGTACTTGCATGTGAGCCTAGCAAGCTTTCTAATATAGTTCAAGAACTCAAGTCAATGTCCTCCAGAGCCTATCATGTGGCAGTAGGCAGAACAAGGGGCCTCGACCCCTTGCCCTCCTTGAACCACACCCCCTCGCCCAGCCAACTCTGGGCTCAAAAATTCCACCGTCGTGCCATTTCCACCGAAAACTACTTGAAAAATGCCATTGAATGCGTCAGCCACAATCGCTACAAACACAATCTATACGATGATCCTGAACTCAAAAAAATCTCCCAAACAATGATTTGCACAAAGGAGGAAGCATTCAGTATGATGGAGGAGGGAAGATGAGATGACGTCTCTCTCCACAACAAGGGGTCATGCCCCCTTGCCACACCCCTCCCTGCCCCCCACCTCGCATCTCCCAAACTGCCCACAAACCCAAAAACCCAAACCTATGAACCAATCTGACGCCAAAATTCGCATCAAAAAATTAAAAACTTGGCTCAAAAAATGGAACCATGACTATTTTGTTTTGAATAAAAATGAGGTGTCCGAAGCAGCCCGTGATCAAATCAAAAAAGAACTCCATGAACTCGAAGCCGCTTTTCCTGAATTCATAAGTCCCGATTCACCCACTCAACGGGTGGGGAGTGTGCTGTCGGGAAAGTTTGGAAGGATCAAGCATTTGAGACAAAAACAATCCCTGATGGACTGCTTTGACAATGAGGAATTGGAAGCGTGGGAAGAGCGAAATTTAAAGTTGATACCAGGCGAAACACTCGACTACTTAACGGAATATAAAATTGACGGCCTAAACCTGTCTCTGATTTATGAAAAAGGAAAACTTAAAAAAGCCATCACAAGAGGGAATGGTGTATTCGGGGAAGATGTGACGCACAGTGTTAGAACCATCAAATCAGTCCCCCTAGAACTCCAGGAGATCAATGGTTTAACATTAGAACAATACCCCTTAATTGAAGCCTCAGGCGAAGTTTTTATGAGCAACACAGCCTTTGAAGCCCTCAATCAATCAGGGGGACAAGTATTTGCCAACCCGCGCAATGCTGCCGCTGGAACCGTTAGACAATTAGACCCACAGGTCTCGGCAAATCGAAACTTGGAAATGTTCTTTTACACCCTTCATTTTCATGAGAAATCCAACGTCACCCCGCCTCAATCTCAAAAGGAAAGTTTAGAACTTTTGATGAAATTAGGCCTTAGGGTGAATACAAAATTTGTTCATCATAGATCTCTAGAATCCATTAAAAATGAAATGAAAAAGGTTGAGAAGGAGCGAGAGAAATTAGACTACCTCATTGATGGCCTTGTCATCAAAGTCAATCAATTTCGGCACCAGAACTTATTGGGCTCAACCGCTAAAGCCCCTCGCTGGGCCATTGCCTACAAATTTCCCGCTGAGCAATCCACCTCAGTAATTCTTAGTATCGACATTCAGGTAGGGCGAACGGGGGCCCTAACCCCCGTCGCTATTCTGGAGCCAACCCAAGTGGCAGGATCAACTGTTTCGCGAGCCACACTACACAATGAAGATGAAATCAGGCGTAAAGACGTTCGAATCGGTGACACAGTCGTCATACAAAAAGCAGGTGACATCATTCCAGAGGTAGTAGAAGTGATCAAAGACCTTCGAAGCGGCAAGGAAAAAGAATTCATCATGCCTAAACAATGCCCTGTCTGCAATGGTGAAATCGAACGACCAGATGGTGAGGTTGTCAGTCGCTGCGCAAATAAGAATTGTTATGCCATACATCAACACCAACTAGAGCACTTTGTTTCACGAAAGGCCTTCGATATTGATGGCCTGGGTGAGAAGGTAATCGAACAACTCATCGAAAACAAGCTGGTTGAAGATGCTGCTGATTTATTCACCCTACAAGAGGAAGATTTAATGGCTCTGGAATTGTTCAAAGAAAAGAAAACAGTCAACCTACTTTTAGCCCTAGAAAAAGCCAAGGTGGTCTCATTGGCCCGCTTTATTTATGCCATGGGAATACGACACGTGGGTGAAGAGACAGCTGATATTATGGCCAATCATATTCAACTGAAAACTCAAAAAATTCAATTAAAAGAGGAGCAAAAGCGCAATCAAATGACCTTGTTTCAAGAGGAGGCGACATCTAATGAAATAGTAATTGCCCTAATTTCTGAGCTATCAGAGTCACTAAGAACTCTAGAAATAGACACCTTGAATGAAATAGATGGCTTTGGTAATAAGGTTGCTCAAGCAATTTTTGAATGGGCACACGACCAAAAAACCCATGATTTACTCAGAAAATTTGAACGTGCAGGCATCATGCTCCGCATCAATCAAGTGAAAAAATCTACTATTTTAGAAGGAAAAACAGTGGTCACAACCGGCACGCTCCCCACACTGAGCCGCGACCAGGCCAAGCACTTGATTAAAATCAATGGAGGAAAAGCCTCTAGTTCAGTCAGCAAAAAAACAGACTTCGTCTTGGCCGGCTCTGAGCCCGGGAGTAAATATGACAAAGCAGTCTCACTGGGGGTAGCAATTATTGATGAAAAGACATTTTTGGAGATGGTGGAAGAAAGTTAATTTTTTGAACATTCCCTGAAGGCGAGATTATATAATCTCGCCTTCAGGGAACCTTATTTTCCCCCCAGATCCTCCTCTACCTATCTACACCCCCACCCTCCAGGCACCCCTCTGCTAGAGGAGAATCTTTCTCATTCATATTTACGATTCCTGATGACTGATTTTAGATTTAGATTGGTGAAATGAGGAAAGTCATAAATCAAAAATCAGTCATTATCAAATCAAAACACTGCAGCTAAAGGGGTCCCCACAAAATGGGAGGCAAAGGTTCTTAGATTTCTTTCGAAGAAAGAAGGCAAGAAGGGGGGAGAGTATTTTGCGGGGCAGGGACCCAGATTCATGCGTAAGCTGAAGAAGCTTAATCACGTGAGTGATCAAGATTCGCAAGCTGAAGCATGAATCTGGGTGGTGGGCCCGGCTGGATTTGAACCAGCGGCCAATCGATTATGAGTCGACTGCTCTAACCACTGAGCTACGGGCCCTTTTTCACACTTAAATAAGTGTTAAGCTCTCATTAGAACACGAGAGCCTTAAAACTGAAAGTACGCCCTCTTAAAGAACTAATTCAGTTATTCAGCTTCAACTTTTACGGCCAATTCAACTTCAACATCTTCAGTTAAATGGATCAATACCTTGTGCTCACCAAGGGTTTTGATGTGTTCACCCATTTTAACCATGGATTTATTGATTTCGATTTTATGCTGCTCAGCCAAAGTGTCCGCAACGTCTTTTTCAGTGATGGAACCATAGAGTTTTTCCTCCTTAGCCTTTCGCTTAAACACAAGTCCAAGACCTGACAACGTTTTCGCAGTCCCTTTGGCATTGGCAACCAACTCTTCCATTCGCTTCATGCGCTCAGCTGATTGACCTTCTGCCTTCTTTAAGCCGGCAGCTGTAGCCACTTCTGCCAAATTCTGAGGTAAAAGATAGTTGCGAGCATAACCCGGTTTCACCACAACGACATCCCATTTTTGGCCCAAATTAGCAACACGTTCTTTGAGTATAACTTTCATCTTGAATTTAAGTTTTAAAAATTAATATTTATAGTTTAAACTGATTTCCTAGCCAATTCATAAAGGTTGCAACCCCCACCTCCTCATCAAAATTTCGGCTGACATTAGCATACCACTGCTGAATGTTGGCCAAGCGGTCACTAGTCGTGGACAAATGAGTGAGCTCAGTGTACATCACATCATTTGAGAAAGCGGTATAATATGTAGGGCTATACAAGAAGATGGCAGGCGTTTGCTCATTAATGATCACCTGTAACTCACTCAATGTCTCCTGTCGATCTTGCTCACTGTCAGAACGAGCTTTTTCAAGCAAGCTATCAGCCACAAAGTTTTTAAACTGAGAAAGGTTGAGACCACTCTCTCCAGCCTGAGAACTGTGCCAATATGGGAAAGCGTCGAGATTATACCCTAAGTTTTGCCCAAAAAGCAACAAGTCATAATCTCGAAGCTTTACACGCTCTTGAAGTGCAACGTTATCCAAAACTTCTATTTGAACAGCCACACCTAGCTTTTCCCACTGAGATTGAATCATTTCAGCAATTTGAGCATATTCAGGAGGGCTTTGACTGGTGACCAGTCTCAAGGTCAGCGTGTCTCCATTAGCATTCTCTCGAACAGGAAGCCCAACGGCAGCAAGATTTTCAGCTTCGATCTCTTGAGTTTTCTCTTCCTCTTCCTGATCATCTAAAAATTCTTTCGGCTCAAAATTGATCGTTATGGTATCAATCAATTGCTTATCTTCTAGGTCAGTTTCAGCATAGATGTCATAAACATTTTCCCCCTCCTCAATGCTATCAAACTCTCTTGAGGCAATATACTCCCACCGCTGATCACCCGGCTCAAACTTTAAGAGCTGATAATCATTGACCCAAACCGCAGTCGTACCCACGGGCAAAGTGCCAGCCAAGGTAACCGGCTCCAGGGCTGTGTCTAAATCCTTACCTTCATTCGGTGCATCAATATAAGTCACTTCAGATGCCGATTCTTCATTTGAATCTAGCTCATCCTCATCTCCATCTTCGGACGCCTCCACGTCATCACTTTCACCCTCTTCAACTTCCACTTCCACTTCCACTTCCACTTCCACTACTTCTTTGTTAGGTAGTTTCCAATCGGTGTCAAAAAGAGCGCCATTCGCACTCCCTACATCATAGCGTTGAGTCCAATCAGCCTGGGACATCTCTAAAAAAGGAGTGTCAATGCGAACATCCTCACCGATGGCTGATAAAATTGCATCCTTATCAGTGCCCAGCTGAAGTCCCAGGCTCACATCAGGCTCACTCAATTTGCTCGACTCACTGTTCATAAAAAGAGCAATGTACTGAGGCAGTTGATAGGTCTCCACTGTAAAGCGCTCATTGGCTTGGACACTAGACAAAAGGTCATCCGAAAGGGTTCTAATCGCGTTGAGTTCATCAATGTTATCCAGG
>JAUHXI010000063.1 GCA_030426875.1 bacterium | reverse complement strand
GTTCCAGCCAGGTCGATGCGCAGGGCACGGCTGATCATTTTGACGAAAGCTTTGGTGCCACAATAAACGGAGCCACCTTCGTAAGCTTCGCTGCCGGCAATGGAGCTGAGGTTGACGATGTGGCCTTGGGTCTTTTTCAGAAAGGGGATGGTGAGTTGAGCCACGCGGGTTAAAGCTTTAATGTTGACGTCGATCATTTGCTCAAAATCATTCCAGCTATAATCTTCGAAGGACTCTTTGCCTAAAGCAAATCCGGCGTTATTGATGAGAGCTTCGATTTGTTGGCTTTGGATTTTTTGAAAAAAAGTCTCAATTTCTGAAATGTTTGAGAGATCCACTTTGTAGGCGAGGACTGAAATTTCATTCTCCGCCTCTAATTTTTCTTTTAATTGAATGAGCCGCTCTTCTCGTCGGGCGATGAGGAGGAGGTTTTTGCCTTGTGTAGCTAGACGCTCAGCACAGGCTTTTCCGATGCCAGCACTGGCTCCAGTGATGAGGGTGTAGGGCTTTGCTTCCATGATGAAATGGTTATGCTTCGCTTTTAAATTACTAGAATTTGAGCAAAGTGCCAAGGGCTAGGTTTGACCTCAAAAGTTTTAGAATCAGTTAGACCACCTGAGCTTAAGACACGAGTTCAAACACAAACGTAGGCAATGCATAAAAAAAGTAATTCTGCTAAAATGAGTGCATGACAAAAACAACAGCACCTAAAAGTCGGAATCGGAAGCAGTACTACCTAATGATCAGCATCGCTCTGATGTCTGCCTTTGTGGGTAGTTTTTTAGGATCCAACATGACCACCATTGAAATTCAAAATTCAATCATCGAAGAGCTCGGTGCCCTACAACAACAGGAAACATTCAACCTCACCTATGTTGAGGGCTCTCAGGTGGTTGAAACGGTTGAAGACGTGAGTCCCGGCGTGGTCAGCGTGATTGTCAGCAAGGACTTACCCCTGTACCGTCAAGGCTTTTTACAATTTGGAAACGACCCTTTTTCTAGCGTCATATTGCCTTTTCAAGAAGTCGAACGGGATGAAAATGGAAATGTCATCAGCCAGCCCGTACAAGTGGGCGGAGGCAGTGGGTTTTTTATTTCTGATGACGGTCTCATTGTCACCAACCGACATGTGGTACAAGATCCACAAGCAGACTACACTGTTATCACCCACGATGGGCAAGCGTTAGAGGTCGTGGTTTTAGCGCGAGGGGTGTTGAATGATTTTGCAGTGCTTAAAATTAAAGAGGGGGAATCTTCTGGCCCTTTTGAATACATAAAACTTGGCGACTCAGATGACATGCAGGTTGGGCAAAAAGTAATTGCGATCGGCAATGCCTTGGCTGAATATCAAAATACAGTCACAACAGGGGTGATCAGTGGCATCAACCGCAACCTCACCTCGGCACCAGAAGAAGACTCCAGCGAAGCTCTCATCAATTTAATTCAAACCGATGCCGCAATCAACCCAGGCAACAGCGGCGGCCCACTTGTGAATCTAGATGGAGAGGTCATTGGCATCAACACAGCAACTTCAATTTACGGAGAGGGCATTAGCTTTGCCATTCCTATCAATGATGTAAAAGCCATGATCGAAGAGGTGAAATCCTCAGAATAGAAATGGAATTTTATACTCAATAGCATTCAAAGATGAAAAAGGCTGAACTTTACAGTGATTACCGCTGCGCTGATTGCAAAAAACTCCTTTTAAAAGGAGTCCTCATTGATAGTGAAATTCAAGTCAAATGTTCCCGTTGCAAAAAATTAGTGACGCTAAAAGGGGATGAAAAATCTAAATACATGTGCTATGTTGAACAATGTCCCAGTCGAGTGAAATAAATTTGCTCAACAGTGAAGCTCCAGAAGCTCGTGACACACTTTATTCTGTAGCTTTATTTTTTATGAAAAATCGAATTATTTCTATCATTTTGGGTCTATTGGGAGGCCTTTTGGGGGCCTTCCTCTTCACACTGATTCCGACCCCTGAGCCGACTCAAGAGGAGTTGATTGCTGACTTTTATAATGTTGAAACGGCGGTTTTGGTGAGCCCACATGGACTTCGAAAAAGCATGATGCACGGGGACAATAGCTTCATTCTTGTGGATGTACGGAGTGAAGAAGAGTATGAACGGGAGCATATCATTGGAGCGGTCAATATCCCTGCCTACAAAGACCCAGAGACATCTGCTTATGGCGATGTAGAGCGAATTGTGAATTCATTTCAAACTTTGATTGAAGAAAACCCTGGCAAAGAGATTATTGTTTATTGCTACAGTGTCCCCTGCATGACGGGGCGAAAAGTAGGTAAAATGCTGGTAGACCACGACATTTATGTCAAAGAATTGGGCATTGGCTGGAATGAATGGCGTTATGATTGGAATGCATGGAATCATGAGCACGAGTGGGATAATACACAGGTAGAAGATTATGTTTTTTCTGGGCCGGAACCAGGTAAGTATGAGATTGACCCCACTGAAGTGGAGCCATGTGCCATTGATAATGATCTGGGCTGCTAGACTGCACACACCCCGCCTTGTCAGCCCCCTACAATAGAGGGTGATTGGATTAAAATGCCCCCCCTTTATCAAAGGGGGCTAGGGGATTAACTCGTTTGAAGGCGACATAAACTCAATTGTCGCCTTCTTTTTGTTTGGCTATTGATTTATCATTCATTTTATGTTAGAATATAAGGATTAATTGAACTCTGAGCCTACGAGATTAAACTCTGTAAATTTTATAAGCTTCTAAGCTAAAAAAATGACCTTCGGCCTCATACTTCTCATCATCGCTTCTGGCCTTTTTTCAGCCTCAGAAATTGCCCTCACATCCCTCAGTCGGGCAAAGGTTTTGTCGATGCAAGATGACGGTCGTTTTGGAAGTGCAGCCGTCACTAAACTGAAGCAAAATCCTCAGCGAGTACTGGTTTCAATTTTGGTTAGCAATCAGGCGGTGAACATCATTGCTACTTTTTTGGCCACACTGTGGGCTTTTGAATTGTTTGATGACTCGAGTAAGGTGAGTTGGCTCATCATCCCTTTCACCTTCGTCTTGATTCTATTTGGCTCCATTTTACCTAAAACGTTGCGCTGGGTTTTCCTGAACGCTTTTCTAGGGTGGTGGCTTACCCACTGGTTGGGTTTATCTTTATGATTCGTCCTATCATTTATCTTTTTGAAGTCATTATCAATGTATTTTCAAGGCTACTCAAGGTCAAGCAAGGGATTTTTAACTCTATTAGTGAAAAGGAAATTGAGGCTATGATTGAAATTGGGACAAATGAAGGGGTGATTGAGGAGGGGCAAGATGTTTTTTTAAAGCATGTGTTACGATTTGGAGAAACGAAAGTGAAAGAGGTTATGATCCCCTTAAAAGATATTGCTGCCTTAGATGTGACTGTGAGTCGAAATGAATTGATTCAATTTTTAGATGGAAAAAAACATGTTGAATTCCCCGTTTACGAAAATGACATCAATGCAATTAAGGGCATTATTTCGCTGCATGACTTGGTACAACTCCTACAAAATTCAAAAAATAAATTCCCGCTTAAGGAGGCTCGACTCACTCAATCGGTAGTGGTGCCCAATACAGCCACTTTTATTCAATTATTTAAAGTTTTAAATGAGAAGAATAAACGCATGGCAATGGTGATTGATGAATATGGTCAGACCGTTGGGATGGTGACCGCCTCAAATATCATGGAGGAAATCACCGGTATTAGAGCAAAAAATAATGGGCCTCAACCCAGTGTTAAAAAGTTGAATAGAAACCTGTGGGAAGCCGATGGAGGTGTGCGGGTATCTCAGATCAATGAAGACTTGAGTGTTGACCTACCTTATCCAGAACACGAGGTGTTAAGTTTGGTTGTTTTGAAGGAACTTAAGCGTTTTCCTGAAGTGGACGAAGTGGTTAAGATAGATGGGGTTGACATTAAAATCAAACGGATTGAAAAAAATGTGGTGAAAAAGCTTGAAATTTCTAAAAACAGAGCGAATAAACCTAAAAAGAAGGTTTGATTTTTTTGCTTAAAGTAGCGCATTGATCCATTGCTTTTAAAATTACTATTTCCCACTGGGCTTCGAACGCGTGGCCTTGTCCACAGCAATTACTTGGTAAGTTGAAAAAAATTGGTAGAGTGGAAGCTACTTTATCAATAACTTATTTTTATTATGGATCTTAAATACAACGTTGTAGGATGGTTCGAAATTCCTGTCACAGACATGGATCGGGCTATAAAATTTTATGAAACGGTTTTTGGTTATAAAATGGACCTCAAGCCTGAAGAAAATGGCATGCAAATGGCCTGGTTCCCCATGGATGAACCCGATGCAGAAGGTGAAAAATATGGAGCAGGTGGAGCTCTTGTTAAACACGAGATGTCTCAACCATCTGCCACAGGAACTGTCGTTTACTTCAACGCTAATTCTGGTGATTTAGCCAATGAACTGGGTAAAGTTGAAGCCGCTGGGGGTAAAGTCCTCAAAGATAAAATGGACATTGGTGAGCATGGGTTCATTGGAATTTTCATGGACACTGAAGGAAATACGGTTGCCATACATTCAATGTAATAAGCCATGAAGCAAAAAATCATCGTCAATGACAAAATGCAGGCTGATTATGTTTATTACCGAACGGAGCCAGAAGGGAAGAACTTTCATCCCGACTTTAAACCTGAACTGACCCCCAAAGAAATGCTTGAATTGGGGGTCTTTGGGGGTAGGTACATGACCGATTGTCGAGAGGAATTTCCGGAAGAATGGTTTAAGAAGGCCAGATTGTGTTCCAAATTTCATGATCCGGAATTGAATTTTTTTGAGATCAATGCCTCAAAACCTCTTTCATACTGGCGAATGAAAGACTGGATTTATCACGAAGACCCACGGGGCTGGTTTCAGTGGTATTGTCGCTACTATTTCGGTCGGCGCTGTGAGGATGATGAGCGACAGATTAAGCGTTGGAAGGCGATGGTGCGGCACATTGCTCAGGTCAAAAAAAACTGCCACTCCAAAGAGCTCACCTGCAGAAAAAAACAGCGACAGGCCTTATTGCATTGGGCCTATGATAGTCGGGAGATTTGACCTAAGCAGTGAATAGTAAGAATTTTTTTATAATTTGTAACCATTTTATCGCTAAATGAAGCATTTAATCCAATCTATTAAATCCTAGCCTGAACCTGTCAAACCTCCTTTTAGTGGTATTGACTGTATTGGCTGTTGTGAGGATGACGAAGAGGATTTTAAGTGGTACCGTGAGAACACGTGGCAAAATTTACGGGATTTGCTTTTAAGTGAGGAGATAATGATCAATAATGTTCTTGGTATCTACCAATTCAATGGATTTTTCCGTGCGACGCTACTTTTTAAAAGGGGCCTTGTCCTCACTAATTCAAACCCTTAACGAGTTTTCAGATTTTTACACTTTCAGCTCATCTGTGGCTTGGGAATGGATTCGTCCCATAAATACAGAGGCGATTGAACGTTTAAAAAGTATCAGCAAGGAAGAAATTGTTTTTTCTTTGGAAGAGATTGAAAACGTGATTAGTTTAATAGAAATGATTGGGGGGAAATTAGAAATTGATTCACAAGGTGAGAAAGAAATAAAAAGGACATTACTTTACTGGAAGACTTTATTAAAAAATTTAGGATAAAAAAACAACCACGTGCTTAAATTGAGCAGTTTTTTGATGGAATTAAGCAGGTCTAAAACAACCGTCCCAAATCCTCCTTCATCGCCAAGGCTGCCTCTCTAGCCGCTTCAACAAAAGCCTCACCGGTTTGGCCATTTTTTTGGTAGGCAAAAATAATCCCACGGGAAGAGTTGACCACAGCACCTGTGCCATTCTCATGAAAACAAGGTTTTACATCTTCCGCTCCACCCCCTTGAGCGCCATAACCAGGAACCAAGAAAATTTGATTGGGCATTAAATTTCGAAGGACGCGGGCTTCTTCGGGATACGTGGCACCCACCACAGCGCCAACCGAAGAAAAGCCAGTTTGACCAATAAGCTCTCGCCCCCATCCCTCAACCAAACCTGCCACATGCTCATCCATCAAATGATCCCCCAAAGGTTGCCCTTGAATTTCGTCCGAAGAAGGATTGGACGTGCGAACCAAAACAAAAATACCCTTTCCATTTTCCTGACAAACATCCGTAAAAGGCTTGATGCCATCCGTTCCCAAATATGGAGTAACAGTAAGGGCGTCAACATTGATGGTCGATTGCATGTCATCAAAAATTTGAACCTGTCCCAAATGGCCATTGGCATAAGCTTCAGCCGTCGAACCTATATCATTTCGCTTGGCATCTCCAATCACCAAAAGACCCTTTTCTTGAGCATAGCGAACCGTTTCTTCATAAGCCCGTAGTCCATGGTGTCCAAAGCATTCATAAAACGCAATCTGAGGTTTTACAACTGGAACAATATCAGCAATACCATCAATGATGCCGAAGTTGAATTGAATGATGGCCTCAGCAGCGCCCTCGGTTGTTTCTCCGTATTCCTCAATGACTTGCTCAAGGATGTGTTCTGGAATTTGATTCAGGCGTGGATCTAATCCTACACAAATGGGACTGGCAAGGGTGGCAATACGATTGGTGAGTTTGTCGGCAAAGTGGAGCATGAGCCTTAATTATTTAATAATTAGTGAGTAGTGATTTCTGATTTTTAATTTAAAATGAATAGATCAAAAATCAGAAATCACTACTCAGGAATATTCAATCACTAAAAAGAGCTTCTTGCTCCTTGATTTTAAGCCTCACATCCTGACTAAATGATTTGGCCTTGTCGTTGTAAGGCTCAATGGTGAGTACCTTTTCGTAAGTGAATAAAGCATTTTCAAAATCCTCATCGGCCACACAGGCATCGGCCAAAAGAAACAGGTAGTCCACTTCGCGGGGCTTGAGTTCAGCCGCTCGCCTGAAACACTCAGCCGCAACGCCGTAACGCATCATCAAATGGTACAATTGACCCAATGCAATCAATCGTTCGTGGTTTTTTTCGTCCAATTCAACAGCTCTCACATAAGCTTGAATAGCCTCTTTGTAGGCTTTATTTTTGAGCATGATTTTCCCGATTCCTTCATAGATTTCAGGGTTTTCAGTTTCATTTTCTAGCATTTCTCGATAAAGCGCCTCAGCTCTTTTGTAGTCTTTAGTCTCCATGTAAACCTTGGCTAATTTGAGGCCTACTGGAATGTCATCGGGCGTTAGAGCCATGGCCTGAATGAGGAATTTTTTAGCTTCGGCAAAATCATTTTTAGACAAAGCCATTTCAGCTTGTCTCATTTCCTCTTTAAATTTGCCAATGTCATGCCGCTTGGCCTCCTCTTGCTTAAGATGCTCCTTTTTAAAGGGGGTTTTCTCCTCTTCTTTGATAAGCTTTCGGTTCTCCTCAACTTTTTTAGAAACTTTTTCTTTAAATGCTTTTTTTTCTTCACGTTTCACCACCAAAAAACGTCGTACCAGAATGAATACAATTGCGATAAAAGCGGCAATGAATACGTAAAGTTCGATCATAGAATTAATGGGGAGATTGGTGGTCCAGTTTTGAAATTTTTTAAGACGTTAGCGCTTATGAGTTTGAATTTGAGGCAAAGGAGTTTGGAATTCAAATCCTTATTTTTCAGTACTTAAAAGGAGATTCTCCAAGGCTAACTTTTTGTTCACATTCCGTTGAGTAAGATAGCGTGTTTTTACTAATTTTTCAAACAGTTCCGTCAATTGCCCCAGACTGAAGCGCCCCCTGAGAGCGTGAGGCTTATTGGAGGCAAAATCATTCACTGCTTTTCGGAGGAGGTGGCAAAAGACTTCAAAAAAACGCTCTAACATGAGGGGGTCTTT
>JAUHXI010000062.1 GCA_030426875.1 bacterium | reverse complement strand
CATTCGATAAAGAACAAGAGCTTAAGAGCTTTTATGATTTCCAAACAGAACATAGTAAGGATTTCAATATGGACGATCTAGAAACGTTGGCAGAATCGATTGACAGAAAAAAGGCTGCTGATTTGATTAAAAAGTATGTGCAATATGAGATCATATCAGATCAGATTGAAGCCATGGAACTAAAAGGCGTCGTCTTGATACCAGAGCACTGGCGGTTTTATCCTGAAGGAGATTTTGCCTCCCACCTAATCGGCTTCGTGACCCGTGAGAACATAGGTTCTTACGGAATTGAAGGCTATTTCAATAGCGACCTTGAAGGAAAGGCAGGCTCAATCACCGCCGAAAGTGATCCCAACGGCCGCCAAGTCACAGTCGGTGACACCGAAATCATCAACCCCGTGGACGGCGACAGCATCGTGTTAACCATCGACCGAGTGGTTCAAAAAGAAGTCGAAGAAATATTAGAAAGAAAGGTTCAAGAATATCAAGCAGATAGCGGTCAAGTCATCATCATGAAGCCTTATACAGGCGAAATTGTAGCCATGGCCAACTACCCCAGCTTTGACCCCAACAATTTTAGCGAAAGCTACACCCTCAGAAAATTGGAACAATCAGAAGTCAATAACCTCTACAACACAGTCCCCATATACATAAAAAATGACCGCAATGAATATGTAGAAGCCACCACAGAAGAAAAGGAAAATGAATCCATCCAAAAATATGTGTATGAAAATGGATTTGGAGATGGGGTGTTCAAAAACAAAGCCGTGACGGAGTTTTATGAACCAGGATCCGTTTTTAAACCACTGGTGATGTCCATTGCTATCGACTCAGGAGAAATGACACCCGAATCTACCTTTGACGATTATGGAGAACTAGAAATTGCAGGCTTCCCCATCAAGAACTCAGATGAAAAATACCACGGTATCACCACCATGACCCAAGTACTAGAAAAATCCCTCAACACCGGAATGGTGCGTGTGGCTCAAGCACTTGGACCCAAACTGATGCATGACTATTTAAAAAATTATGGCTTTGGAGAATACACCAACATTCGATTGGAAGGGGAGGAAAATGCAGAGCTAGAGGGTTACAACCAATGGTCCGTTTCTGAACAATACACCAGAGCCTATGGACAAGGAATCGTAGCCACACCCCTTCAAGTAGTCACTGCCTGGGCTGCCATGGCCAATGGTGGCAAACTGGTTCAACCACACATTGTTAAAGCCGTGATTCGAGAGGGGGAAGTCATGGAAGTTGAGCCTGAAATCATTCACCGTGTCATCTCCGAAGACAGCTCTGCCATCATGAGCTCCATGCTAGTGAGCGTGGTTCACAATGGCCATGGTCAACCTGCAGATGTACCAGGCTATTTGATTGCGGGGAAAACAGGAACCTCCCAAGTGGCCAGCACAACAAGCGCCGGCTATGCCACCGGACCCGGCTCCACCATCACCTCTTTTGCTGGATTCTTCCCGGCCATGGACCCTGAATACGTGATGTTAGTAAAATTCGACCGTCCTAGGAGTTTGGGGGACAACACATGGGGATCGACCACAGCTGCTCCCACCTTTGGAGAAATCGCCGCCTTCATGCTGGATCACTACAACATTCCACCCACTGAAAGCTGATGAAAGTGGCCAGCGGTTAGGAATGAGTGGTCAGTAAAATAAGCTCTAATCACTAACCACCAATCTCTCATCACTTTCAAAGCCAAGTGAGAATTAAGAAAAATATATGATGTCGTGTCACAAATTGGTATCACACAATCAATAGAC
The DNA here is from genome assembly GCA_030426875.1 of bacterium. Taxonomy (GTDB): domain Bacteria; phylum Patescibacteriota; class Gracilibacteria; order UM-FILTER-43-11; family UM-FILTER-43-11; genus JAUHWS01. Next base: position 6,064 of record JAUHXI010000062.1, on the reverse strand, counting down.
AACCTGAACTCAGAATAGTAAAATAGACTCGAGCATAAATTAAAATAAACATGGAAGATAAATCAAAAAAGAAAGGCTTGTTTAAAATCCTATCAGGAGTAGTTGTAGGAGGGGCCATCGGGTCCATTTTAGGCTTAACCCTTGCTCCCAAAAAAGGATCTGAGACTAGAAAAAAAATCAAAGACAAATCAATGGAACTCTTTTTGAAGGGGAAAAAAACAATGAAAAATGAGGAGAAAAAAAAGGTGGGGTTTTTTAAAAAGTTAGCCATAAAAGCCCTCAAGCCCAAACGGAAAAAATAAAAAAGTTCAAGTCGAATTACAGTTAAAACACCCTGTCATTCCTAACCTTTGACCGGAGATTTAAGATTCTTTCCTATTTTAAAATAAAAGCTACTTCTCAAATAGTAAATCCTTTAGATTCAGCATTCGTCAATTGTAGGTTTTGTACTACAAATTGGTATAAGGAATCGAAAATTAATACTCTCCCCTCCCCTCCATGGCCCGTTTTAAGGTTTGATTGTCAGCATATTCAAGATGACCCCCCACAGGAATGCCACGAGCGATGCGAGTAATTTTGACGCTGTAAGGAGAAATATAACGTGTGATATAAGCGGCAGTCGCCTCCCCTTCCATAGAGGGGTTGAGAGCAAAAATAACCTCTTCAACCTGCCCCTGCTTAACCCGCTCAATCAAATCCACAATGGTGAGTTCATCAGGGCCAACGCCATTGATGGGAGAAATGATGCCATGCAAAACATGATAAAGCCCTTTAAAACTTCCTGTTTTTTCTAGGGCAATCAAGTCCAAACTGTCTTCAACCACGCAAATCACACGCGCACTACGCTGCTCATTTTTACAGATTTCACAACGGGTTTCGGTGGCCAGATTTTTACAAACATCACAATAATGCAACCCCTCTTTGAGCTGAAGGATGGACTGACCAAGGTCCTGCAAATCTGCAGTGGGCTTTTTAAGTAAATAAAAAACCAAGCGCTCAGCTGATTTACTTCCAATACCAGGAAGCTTACTAAAGGCTTCGATAGCACGTTGAATGGATTTGGGGATGAAATTCATGTTTATAGCTTATTCAAAATTAACAATTCTATCCACCTCATTTTTACTGGAACTAAAAATAGTTTTTCTAAAAGCTAACAGCTAACAGCTCCTCAGCTGTTGTAATCATAAGCGAATGCTTAAAGACCATGAGATTACCCTATCCATATCGCTTTATAGCCTGTTCCACTTGCCGCTTACTGTCTCGCTCTTTCAAGGTCTGGCGTTTGTCATGCTTTTTCTTCCCCCGGGCCACCGCAATTTGGAGCTTAGCATACTTACCATCCAAGCCAATGAAAAGAGGAATGATGGTGACTCCTTGGGTGTTGAGATGATTGATGAGACGATCAATTTCAGGTTGTTTGAGGAGCAAGGGGCGGTCCCGAAAGGGCTCATAATCGTCATTGGTGTCGTAAGCATAACGAGAAACATTAGCCCCTTTAAGGATGGGCTTTTCGTCTTTCATAGAGATGTAAGACCCTTTTAAATTGACATTGCCTTTTCGGATCGATTTGATCTCTGAGCCAAGCAACATCAACCCTGCCTTAAACTCGTGGAGTATCTCATAATCAAAGTAAGCCTTCTTATTTTTGTAGATGATTTTCATGAACCAATATTAAGCCAGTTGGGCTTCGAATTCAATTGAGAATGATTCACCGTAGACTTTTATTGACATATTATAAATAATTTGTTATAATAAAATTATAACCTTTCTTAATCCTACCCATTCATTTCAATATGACCAGACCTGGAAATCCAGAATCAAAAGAGGCCCGATTAAGCATTGTTGAGCTATTTGAGGATTTTGATTTTTGGATTGAATCCCTTCAAGGTTCTACAGACATTTTTGACTTTTTAGATGATCAAGGTCAAAGGTTAGGTGAAATTTCCCAATTAAATGAGGACACTTCAGATGAAGAATTAGGAAGGAAAAAAACTTTTCAACTAGACAGCATTAGAATCAGCACATTGAGGGATAAAATATTAAAATCATTAAAGAGAGAAGAAAATGTAATACTTAAGCAAAAAGAAGGCAATAGAATATTAATCCGCTCCAATCCAGAAGATACAGGTGAAGCTTCAAGTGAAAGAAAAATAGTTGAATTAGCAAGGCCGCAAGTTATTACTGCAATCAAAACAAGGACCAAAGCAGAAAAATCACCATCCACTAAAACACCTCAAGCAACAGAAGCTGAGACTGAAAGAGTATCAAGTTTAGAATGCATATATTTAATTCCGGGAATGAAGCTCAAAGATATTCCAAAAGAAGGAATGATAGTGATTCATAATGGTGAACCTACAGCCGTGATCAAAGCCTTTGATGATCAAAAAGATGACCGAAAACCTACATGGCCTGAACAAAAGTGGGGCAGCAAAGAATTTTGGAATAATCTTGAAGAGAAAAAAGTAGTGGTGATCAGAAGGGAGAGCGAAACTGGGGGAAAAGGGAAAAAAGTTTATACAATCACATTCAAACCACAACATTCATGAGCAAAGTAGAATACACATTAGCTATTTTCTTATGATTTGAAGCTTAAGATTAAAAAATAAACAGAGAACAATACATTTGAACATATTCGGTTAAAAAAGACTGAGCTCTATCATTCGAAGTTCGAAATCTAGGATTCCTACTTCCACTTTAAGAATTCTAGAATAGGTTGACATTGCCATCCTCACTTAGTAAAATTCACCTCGTAGTCCATATGTGTTCGGGAGTCGCCAAGTGGTAAGGCAGTGGATTTTGGTTCCACCATTCGGGGGTTCGAATCCCTCCTCCCGAGCCAAATGAGAATTATACTAGATTTAGATTTTCATCTGTTTTTGGCGATAGCACTTTTTCTTAATTACTCAACAACAGCCCCAACCAACCCTGCAAAAACGATTAATATGGCATAAAAAAGCTCATTTTCCTTGCGAAATGTTGTACGGGCCTCTAATAACATCTCACCTTTAGCAGGAAGTAGTTTTTCAGAATTTATCAGATCACGAATATCTTCACGATGAAAGTCACCTTGTAGCATTTCTTCTGCAAGATTTTGACTCTCGATTTCATAGATAGTATAAAAAATAAGTTGGCTTTCACCATATTCATCAAAGTAATAAAAGCTACCGCCTTTTTCCCATACAGTTCCACTTTGCATCTCACCTAATTTCACCCAACTTTCGGATGAATCATCACTCAGTTCATAAATTGAAGTAGAACGTGCTAATAGTTGATTTCCAGTGCCACGAGAGCCAGTACTTCGATGCTCTTTGGCATCAATGTAAAGTGTTTGATATCCATCGAAAAAAACAAGAGGCGCTATTTCTTCGTAATCTCCATTCAGAAATGGATTGTCTCCAGCCCTTTCTACTGATTCATCTTTTGTGTTATAAAAATACACACCATCATCACTTAAAAAAAGAGTTTGATAAACATGACTGCTATACTTACTAAGAAGTGTATATGGAGCATGAGCTTTATCGAAAGAAACCGTTTCAAAATACACCATTCCATCCTGAGGATTGATGAGATATTCATTAAGACTCTGTGCTGCTGAATTAAAAGTATAGAGCTCTGGATTGGCTTTAATTTTCAATTCTAGATGTTCAAAATATACATTTTTATTGTCAGCAAAATAATAATCGCTTTTTCTTTCGATGTCATCCTCGTTCAATTCTGTTATTTCTTTTAGTGAATTCGGATTGGCATCCTCCATTAGATCCCCTTTAAAATAAACAAACTTTCCATTAGTCATTACCGGCGAAAGAAAATGCATTTGATCAAGTGCCACATAAGGTGTTTCACTGTGGGGCAATGCCTTAAATGGATACAAATAGGTTTGCGGCTTTTCACCATCAAAAAATTTATACTCAAGGGTTTGCCACACCTCTTGCAAGGCTGTTAGAGAATCATTCGACACTGTATACGGTGCACAATAATAGGCATATTCACCATCGCTATAGCAATTACGACCTAATGATTCCACGCGGGAAGGATTTAAATTGGGCAAAATTAAATTGCCGCAATAAACATTATTTTTATCGAGAGCAACATGCCCATCACGATGAACCTCACCAATAGAGCTAAATGTCGAAACATCAGCTTCAGGAACTTCATACTTACCATTACTGGGAACAGTGACCCAGACCTTACCCTGCTATAAATGAAAATCTCCGAATAAAACTGAACCATTAAGTTCTATGTTATTATTATTTTCGCTAAAAATAAATATAAACAGTGATAAAATCATCATCAAAACAACAAACCAAAAAAATATTGCGATAGCCCTAAGGCAATTGTGTGATTTTTTTGATATTTCCTTCAGAAAAAAATTATAAATAGTATTAAATAAATAGTGCATGTGAAGCTTACACTTTAAGTCAAAATTATTAAAGAAAATTGAATGGCAGGAGTATCAAAAATTTGCCCTCTAGCAGAGGGTGCCTAGAGGATGGAGTGTATAAAAGTGGAACTTCTAAATCAAGCTCCCAGCCAAATAAAGACACTAAAAAACTCTATTCCAAAAGCAAAATAATAAGACAAAAAGGGGAAATTAAAGATCAAACCCGAAGCCATGTTCAAAAGTGCCAACATCACTAAATAAAGCGGCCCACTAGCCATATAATCGCTATACCACTGACGTTTTGAAGACGGAATAAAAAAACCAAGCAATTTAGCACCGTCCAAAGGAGCCAAAGGGATCAAATTAAACAAAAAAAGAGCAATGCTCAATTCATAAACATAAACCAAGAGCTCACCAAAGAACCCACCAAATGGAAAATAAAGTCTAAAAATACCCAACAAAAAAGCCGTGAGCAGGTTCGCAAGTGGACCGGCAATAGTGATTAAAATCCCATCAAAACGAGGACGCTTTAAGTTGTTAGGATTATAATGAACTGCCTTTCCCCACCCCCCATGAAACATCAAAATAAAAAGGGTTCCTAAGACATCCAAATGCTTAAGTGGGTCAGCCGTGAGCCTACCATTCATTTTTGCTGTAGAATCACCAAGTAAAACAGCCACCCACGCATGAGCCACCTCATGGATCGTCACACAAATGGCTGCAGCAGTCAGAATGAATACTAGTTCGAAGAAGTGCATAAAAAAAATTGACAAAAAAATGAGGAAATGCTAAGTTTGTACGGCTTGTTTAATATAATCGAAGAATCGTCCTATGTCCAAAACTAGATGCCAATTGTGCGATAGAGGCCCACAAACAGGAAATACTGTTTCGCATTCCAATCGTCGCAACAAACGCCGTTTCAAACTCAATATAGTCCAAAGCAAGGGCAGAAGCATTTGCACCAGCTGCCTACGAACCGAATCAAAAATACTAGTTTAATTCAGATCCTTTTTAAAAACGAAATTGAGATCTGTTTCGACGGGTCTTTTTTCTTAATTAGACATAGCAAAAAAGATGGAGAGATGGCCGAGTGGTTTAAGGCGCACGCCTGGAACGCGTGTTTACCAGCAATGGTATCGAGGGTTCGAATCCCTTTCTCTCCTCCATCGCAAAAACACATTCCAGCTTACAAATCTACCTCGTTGCCGAGTTAGCTTTTCCAGCTTCCATGTGTTTTTGCTCCTTCCCCACAAAATACCCCCCTCATATCACTTCGTTCGCCCTCGCCTCGCATTTTGCGGGGGCCCCGTTTAGCTGCAATGCTTCGGCTTACGAATCCATCTCGTGTTCGAGTCGGCGTCTCCCAGCCTACGCAGGGCTTTTCCCGAAGGCGAGATTCGCGAATCTCGCCTTCAAAAAAAAGAAAAGAGTGGAGATGAGATTTTAGAATGAGAATACAAAAAAATCTGCTACACTTAAAATGAATTTCTAAACCAATCTCATGACATCCAACCGCACTGCCCAAGTCGAAATCATTCTCTTTAAAATAACAGAAGGCAATCCCCTCTTTCTACTCTTAAAACGAAACCCCGACCGCGGTGGCTTTTGGCAACCTGTGACCGGTGGGGTGGAAGGTGATGAAGATATCACTTTGGCTGCAAGGCGAGAAGTTGAGGAAGAAAC
>JAUHXI010000241.1 GCA_030426875.1 bacterium | reverse complement strand
ACAATTGCACCACCTGATCCACTGTTGTGCTTTCGTAGTAGCCAAATTCATTATTTTGCCAGGTGACCATGTCTAACACTGTTTGTCGAAACAGATCCTTTGAGAGCGGTTCACCACTGAGTCCATAATGGGCTAAGATCAGAGACGATTCTTCGCAGGCATCTTGCCAAGGCTGACTCCAGTCTCCGTCAGGCGCTTGAGAATAAAATGGTACGGCTAAATTGAGTTGAGCAGGAATGACAATGGTCTCATCAACGTTAGTGATATCTTCGGGGGCTGGACTTTCTGAATCGATAACTTTTTCTTCTGAATTTGAAGGATTTACTTCAATGATACGATCTTCCAAAGGGGGTCGTTCCGGAATGTCACTTTGATAATCTTCTGCATTGATGCCGCTACAACTGGCCAATGTCAATCCGGTGATGAGAAGGAGAAGTTTTTTCATTAACGTCGACCACCCATTACACGGAGTAATAAAATGAGTAGATTGACAAAATCTAAGTACAGCATCAGGGCGCTGTGGATGGCTAGGCTTTTTGGCCCACCAGAGACAGCAATTTGCTTAATTTTTTGATGATCGTAGGCAGTGAGGCCTGCAAAAACAATGATGCCTCCAAAGGTGACAACCCAGTCGATCATAGGGCTGGCTAGGGCGAAATTGACGACCATTCCAATGATGATTCCGATGAGGGCCATGTGTAAAAAGCTGCCCATGGCACTCAGGTCACGTTTAGTTCTGAAGCCGATCACGCTCATCCCCGCGTACATGCCCGTGGTGACTAGGAATGTTTGAAGTAATGATGCACTGGTGTACTGTTGAAAAATCCATGATAGGGTGACTCCATTTAAGGCAGCGTAGGCCATAAAAATAGTAATCGCTGTGGCGTAGGACATTCTTGTGACGCGTGTGGCTAAATAAATCACCAACAAAAGTTCTCCGATGATGAGTCCGAACATTAGTCCGGGTCGGATGTTGAGGAAGTTATAAATAGCGGGGGTGCTAGAGGCGAACCAGGCAATGGCTGTGGTGAGGCCTAGGGCGAGGGTCATCCATTTGTATACATTGGCAAAGTATCGGCTGATGGTGTCATCTTGTGCAAAATCAGCTGAATGGGTGGGGCTAGGTGTGTTCATTTGATTGTTTTTAATTATGTGGGGCTATCATAGGTTATTTCATGGAAGAAATCAAGGCCTCTATGATGATTAATTGCCTGTTTGTATTGGTTTTATTGATTGATTCAGTTAATTCTGTGTGACTTTTTTAAACCCTTTTTTCTTATGCTATTTATAATATAGCAAATAGTATAATTGATTTACAAGGATCATTTGGTTGACTTTTCTGAGGGGATCTATATACTGTGCTTCGCAGTTGGATTGAGTTGCCGAAAATAAGTGGTATGACTCGCTCCATAAAATATGTGGCCGCATCGTCTAGTGGTTAGGACGCCGGATTCTCATTCCAGTAACCGGAGTTCGATTCTCCGTGCGGCTACCAAGATTGAATTGTTGTATAGTAAGCATTTTTGAACTAAGAATG
>JAUHXI010000240.1 GCA_030426875.1 bacterium | reverse complement strand
CACTCCAAGACCATCTGGTTCAACCTCATCACCATTGCCCTGGGGATCCTTGGAGCTGTAAATGATGTTTATCCCGTGGATCCCAAAATACTCGCCCTCGTCAATGGGATTGGAAATGTCTTCCTACGTTTTCTCACCACTCAAAAAATTGGCTTTGGAACAGAGTCCAACACAACAAACATTGCTGAAGAAGTGATTCCAGTTGAGGAGTCAGATTTTGAAAGTGAGTCCGATTAGTCAAAAAAATATTGCAAAAAATATATAAAAAGACTATAATATTATCGGATTTAACTATAAAAAATTATAAATTTTATATATGAGTGCACAAGTCAATTTCAAACTCGACCCAGCCTTAAAAAAAGAACTCGATGCCGTTTTAAACGAATTAGGCTTGAGTCTAAGCAGTGTCACACGAGCGTTTTATAAACAACTCATTCGAAACAGACGTGTTGATTTTTATTTGGATGAAGAAAATGACACGCCAAAAAACTTAACAGGCGAACAGCTAGAGAAAGACTTGATTGAAAACGGTTACAGTAAAAAGGATGCCAAAGCAGAAAGAAAAGCTTACGAACACATGCGTGAAGAAGAAAAAGCCGGGAGATTAATTGAAATGTAATGAAGCCCATTAAAGCCGTCAGGATCACGAAGAAGGATTTTTTGTATTTGCAATCCAGACAAATTCTTTCTACGTTTAAAAAAGCAGTTTTAAAGCTAAAATCAGGAGATTATACAGGGGTAGATTTTAAAAAACGTGAACCAAAAACACACAATATTTGGCCTTTTAGAATCAACAAAAAATACCGTGCTTGGGCCACCAAAGAAAATGATATACTAATCATATATAAAATCGATGACCATCAATAAATATGATCATAGGACTCACGGGGCCCATGGCCTCTGGAAAAAGCACCGTTGTGAATGCACTAACTAAGCAGGGCTTTAAGCACATCACGCTTTCGAGCATCGTTCGCGAAGAATGCCGCAAGGCAGGTTTAGACGAGCTACGAGAAAACCTAATGGCCACGGGGCAGAAGTTGCGAGAGGAATATGGAGCAGGAGTCTTGGGTCAAAAAGCCCTCGAAAAAATTCAAGACGAAGGGGGTGAGCAATGGATTGTCGATGGCATCCGCAACCCCGCTGAAGTCACTGAGCTACGAAAGCATCCGAATTTTGTGCTCGTCGCCAACACCGCCCCCGAAGATTTGATCGTGAGTCGTATCCTTTCCCGTAAACGCGCCGATGACACTTTAGATGAAACCAGCATCCGCCAAAAACTCCGACGCGAAATGGGCGAAGGCGAACCCCCCGAAGGACAACAGGTCGCCCAATGCATCGAAATGGCCGACTATGAATTTGAGAATGTGATGGGGATGGATGAAGTGGAAGAGAGTTTCATGAAACTTTACAACAATATTTTGAATAATAAAGGTTAAATGGTTGACTTTTAAGTGTTTAACTTGTAAGTATGTATCTTAAGTATTATTCAAAGTAGCTAGTTTAAAAATGAGAAATTTTGCACTGACTTTTGAAGATTTATTAGCTTGGAAAA
>JAUHXI010000061.1 GCA_030426875.1 bacterium | reverse complement strand
TCTTCTGTCATGTCCGTGAAGGATTGAGGAGCAGCTAGAGCACTCCCAGAATGAGTGAGGAGTAGAGCGAGTACAAAACTAGAGGTGATTAGTTTTTTTGTTAGTTTCATGGGGCTTTGATTTAAGTTGATTTTATTATAACAGGCTTGAGTCTGATTTTCATGTCAATACACCTCCTTCAAATAACACCCCTCACAATAAACCAACTCCGGCTGCTCAGGAGAGTAGGTTGTCTGAATCGCTACCTGACACTTCCCACACTCCCGTTCAAAAATCTCCCGCCCATTCCTCATTTTCATCCGTCTGATGCGCCGGCAATCAAAACACTCTCGGGGAAGGGGATAGTCTTGCTGCTTGTAAAAGGCAAGTTCCTGCTGAATGATTTTGTAATTCTTGCCACAGGTGTGACAGGCAAGAATTTTCTTTAAAATACCCTCATCCACCTCTCGAATGTCATCGGGAATTTCGGTCAACGTTTCCTTACCAAACGTCCCCGGAAGATCATCCTGCCATTCCCACTCTTTTGCCAAAACCTCCTCCTTCGTTTTAGGGTACCACAGTTGAGCAGTGGTTTCGTTGTAGGCCGACTGACTGTTTTGAATCGGGAAAAATTCCCCCCATTCGCCATCTTTTTTCATCTTCTCCTCCAATTTTTTCACCACTTCATGATACTCCGATTCTGAATACTGTTTGTTCAAAATGCAGAACTTGTTTCGCTTCAAGCCAAAACAGCCAAAGCAATTGCTGGAACTGTAGCAATCGATGCAGTAGGTCAGATCCGAGACTTGCCACAAACACAGATGACAGAACCGGAGGTTGTAAGCATTGGTTCCATTTGAAGAGCCTTCGTAGCACAACTCAGCCCCCACACCGTATTGATAAATGTCGTAACAATTTTTCACATTCAACTGCATTTGGCTACAAAATTTGCTGTCTTCGATGTCACTTGAGTCAAAGCACCACGTGGCATTGCGAGCGTTGTTGAGATGGTCCCCAAAGCTGTTTTCGCAATTCATCATGCGGAGGGCTCGTTTGGGGCGGCTCAAAAAATAGTCGACGGCTAACTTTTTCAATTTCTGCAGTCCAGAGTATTTGTTGAGCTCAAATTGGGCGATGAATTTTTCGTAATCCTCCTTCGAATACGGCTGGTTGTTGATGTGATATTCCTTATTCCTTAAGCCTACACAGCCAAAGCAGTTTCGACAGTCGACGCAGTCTTGCAAAAAATAACTGTCACTGCAATTTTGACAATCCTGACTCCAGGCCAGGTTGTAGCATTTTTTGACGTCGATGCACTCGTAGCAAAGTTCCGATTCGTGACAGTAGTGCGTGTCCACACAGTTGGTTGCTTTTTTGACGCCATAGCCATAATAACAATTTTCTGCGTACGTTGCGTGGAAGAGCATGTAGCAATTTTTCCCTTGCCCAGCGTAATGTGTGAACTCACTGTTTTCATTTCCAGTATCGGTGGAGGTACAGGCGTGAGGCACGCTCACTTCCAATTCCTTCACTTGCTCCAAAAAAGAACGGTCCCAATCGATTTCCCGTCCAAAATCTAAGCCATCAAAATCATCACCCCACCAACATTGAACACAGTAAACAGTTCGGGGGTTGTTGGGCGAGAGTTGTGAAATGATGGATTTGTGACACTTTTGACATTTATCTTGATAAAGCACCATTTCATTACACCAGGCCATGCGACGCATTTCGCGGCAGGGTGGGCACCAGGTGGGAGCGGGAACGTTCATTTTTTGGTAAAAAGAGCGGTCTTGATCTGTTACTTCAAATGATTTCGTGCAGTTTTGACAGGTTGGCATGGGTTGATTGTAGCACGAGTTTAAGCTTCGATAAGCAGTTTAAGAACGTCTGGATAGACAATACCCTCAAAACTATTCTCAAGCGCTTGAGTCTCCCGAGCTCCTAAAGGTTTGATTTGAATGGCTTCGGTGAGAGGGAGACCATTGGGAGCATGAATGTATAAATCATCTCCAATACTATCGTCAGGAAGTTGCCCTACTGTATACTCATCTCTGATGCTTGAAGGAAAAGCCAGTATCACTCCAGAGGGCTTTCCATCATCACTCAATGCATTGCAAAAATTCAAAAAAATATTTGATTCATCGTCAGTATCAAAAATATTTGGTTGATCCTCAGGATAAAAAGTACCATCATTTATTCCATCAAATAAAAAGCTAAAAACTTTGCCTAATTTTTCTCTGCTTAATTTTACGCCCATTCGAATTAGTTCATTTAAAGCCAAACTTCTTTTGGCATTTATTCTCGCATATTGAATTGCTGCACTTTCACCGCTTGTAACCAAATTGCCATCGTCATAAATATATTTATCTCTTTTGTCTAAAAATATTTTTGATAAATAAAACCGACCTTTATCCCCACCGTCGGAAGCGAAAGTTGAAAATCCATCTAGAGGCATCAGTGCCTCTGAGTGCTCGCAAGCATAATGAACTGCTTCGATTGAGGTGCCATGAAGTAGTACTCCCTCATCCCCATCCTCTATATCTTCTACGCTAATCCTGCGAATGAAATTTAAATGTCTTATAAAATTATTTTTTTAAAGTAAATCTATTGAAGTAAAAATTATATCAATTTTATTTAATTTATCAAGTTAAGGATTTTTAAAAAATATATATCAAAATTTATGGTTTGTAGGCTTTCATTCAAAACTCCAGATCCACCAAATCGCGCCTCTCCTGCTCAAGGTAAGTGTTTTGAACCTGATTCAAATCAATCTCATGTGACGAAATGGCTTCTTGATGCAGAGGTCCTTCGTACAAAATGTCTCCATTTGGTGCAATCAGGAGTGATGACAATGGACCAGTCTTAGAAAACGTGTTCACACTACAGACGAAATACTGATTTTCGAAGGCGCGAGAAATCAAAAGGTGCTTCCGAATGGCATCTGATTCTTGAATGGCATGGTTCAGGTGAAAGGCAATTTTAGCCCCTTTTTTCTTCAGCACTTTCCATTGTTCTGGAAAGGCATTTTCGCGGCACATTTGAATGCCAAAATCCAAGCCATCATCTGAAAAAATATCAAGTGAGCTTCCTGTTTGAAAATGATTGCGGTCTAAGGTGGAAAGGTTGTTTTTGCGGTAGGTAAACTCTTTTTGGTCCGTCCCAAAATAGATGGTTGAATTGAAGGCTTTATCACCATCGAACAAAACGGTGCCAAAAAGGCAGTGGCATTTTTTTTCGATGACCTTATTTTTGATGATTTTCATTGCTTCACTCAGAGCATCTCGGTCTATTTTTTTCAAATAATCAGGGGCTTCAGGAAAATAACCAGAGAGCATGCCTTCGGGGAATATTACCCATTCATTTTCTTTGACAGATTCTAAAACAGCCATCATCCGTTTTTGGTTGGACTGAATGTTGTGGCTGATAGAGAGTTGAGCGAGGGTGAGGTTCATTTTTTGTTCCTTAATTTCTTTCTGTTGCATCGTACCCTTTAGACAAAATGCTTTCAACCCCGCAAGGTTTTACTGTATTTCCAACTTATTTTTTGCCCGTTCCCTTAAAAAATCATGTAAAATGATTTTGAATAAAATAAAACATGAAACCTGAACTCAAAACCTACCTCCGGAACTTAAAGCAATACGGTCAAAAAAATGACATTCCCAATGTCACCGAGGCGGTCGGTCAGTTTTTGAACATGATGATTCAGATTAAAAAGCCCAAAAAAATCCTCGAAATTGGATGTGCCAACGGATATTCCACCCTTTGGATGGCCGAAGCTGCCTCTTGTGTGGATGGAAAAATATACACCATCGACCACAGTGCCCCCACCTTTGCGGAAGCCCAAAAAAACGTGGAAGAGGCTGGTTTTTCGGAGGTGATTGAATTCCATTTTGGGGACGCCCGAGCGGTCATTCCTCAACTTCCCGATACATTAAAATTTGACCTGCTTTTCATCGATGGTCAAAAAGCGTCTTATCTCGATTTTTGGAATCTGGTTAAAACCCGTCTCAATCCAGGTGCTGTGATCATTTTTGACGACATGCTGGCTTTTCAGCACAAAACCAAGTCATTGACCGATGCCATTGCAAACTTGGATGACTTCGACCAACTTTTGATTCCCATTGACGGAGATGATGGTATTTTGATAATGAGAAAGGGGATTTAGTTCATATATATTTTGGAGCCCATTGCATGAAAAAAGTAGATAAAAATAGCTTGCATATTCCCTACATTCTGACCCGTCTGCTATTAGTTGGTTTGATTATATATTTCTTGATTCAAGCGTTTAGTTCTTATGCCCAGTGGTATTGCGCTGGAGTCAGTGTTGCAGAAAAAGGGGTAAGCGAATTTGATGTATGGTTTTGTAAAACAATGGGATTTTATGATCCCAATCGTCAAAATGTTGATTTCACTGGATATTTGATCATTGCAACAGGTTTATATCTACTTCTACTAGTTCCTTGCATTACTGTTTTACAGTTTTTAACTAAAAAGTTCTTTAAAAATCACTAATCAAAACCAAAACCATGCCCAAAATACATTTAAAACTCATTTTTCTTTTCTTTGCTGCTTTTTTAATTGCCTTCATTGCTTTGAGTGTTGAGTTTAAAAAAACACTTGTCATCAATGGGCAAAAAATTAAAGTGGAGCTAGCTGAAACAGTTCAAGAGCAAAGAGAGGGTCTGATGTACCGCGAAGAACTTCCTGAAAATGAAGGCATGTTGTTTGTCTATGCTCCAGGGGCTGCCCCCAATTTTTGGATGAAAAACACCCTCATTCCTTTAGACATGCTCTTCATCAGCTCCGACAAAACCATCAATAAAATCCATACCAACGTCCCTCCTTGCCCACCAGAATGGGGAAATGACTGTCCTAACTATGGCTCAAACGCCCAATCCCAATACGTACTGGAGGTCAACGCTGGTTATACTGAAAAACATGGGATTGAAGTCGGGGACCTAGTGGAATTTTAAGACAGCTATTAGCTATTAGAGCGTCAACTTGCAGTGCTAATAGCTAACAAAGCTACTTAGTCAGTAATTCAGAAAGGTATCCAATTCCCACTCCAGATGAAAAGCCTTTTTTTCGATGTGGTGCGCCTGAGGCGTCCATATCAATCGCTCCAGCGATGTCAAAATGGCAAAATTTAGCAGTGTGTTCCCCAGTTTTTTTATCTTTGGGAACAAATCGAGCCAAGTAATAACCCGCTTTAAGCCACCCACCATCGCGTGGTTTTTGACTCAAATTAGCCACGTCAGCAACTGGGCTGTTCATGTCATCATATTCCAAATCCCAGGGTCCAGTAAAGACCAAATCCCCTGATTTTTTACCCGCTTCAACGGCTTCATTTCTCAATTCATCATCATTACACAAATTGCCAGTGTAGATTTCGCCTAAAGCTACAGCGCAACTACCCGTTAATGTAGCAATGGTGTACACTTTGTCGATGTTTTTAAAATTGTTTTTGGCGTAACAGATGGCATCCCCCATGACCAATCGTCCTTCGGCATCGGTGTGTACAATTTCCACCGTTTGACCGTCGCCTGCTGTCCAGACATCGTCGGCTCTGGTGGCTTCGGAGCCCATCATGTTTTCGGCCAATGGCATTAAAAAGTGGGTGGTTTCTTTGAGTTTCAATTTATTTTTGACGATATGCATGACGGTTGCCAATACACTGGCACTTCCAGCCATGTCTTCTTTCATGGTTTTCATGTGTGATCCTTTCCCTTGCATACCCCCTGAATCGTAGCAGATTCCCTTTCCGACCACGACCGTATTTTTGTCACTTCCTTTAACTGGGATGGTGAGGACCATTAGTTTAGAATTGTGCACACTTCCCTTAGAGACTGCATTCAAAAGTTCATATTTTTTGAGCTCTTTTTCTGAAACATTCTTGCACTTAACTCCCCATTTTTTGGCTAATTTTACGACCACTTGGCTATAGGCTTCGGTGCTCAGGCTATTGGGTGGGGTGGCACCCAAAATTCGCATCAAATTTTTGGCTTCAGCAGTTACCTCTCCTCGCTTGATTTCTTTTTTAGCGGCAGCCGCCTTGTTTTTAAAAGCTGTGTTGATCAATCCCACTTCTGGGGCTTTTTTTTGGTCTTTTTTCGGTTTAAAGATGGCTGGTTTTAGGGCTGCTACATGAATCCCAATGGCGGCAAAATAAAGCCATTCGAATTCATCACACAAGATTCCAATGTTTTTCAATTTGCTGGCTTCGCCTCCCATGTACATTTTTCCAAACATTCGTCGTACCTTCCGAGCGTCCATGTCTTTTTTCTTCCCGATACCTCGGACGCGCCAGAGTTGACCATCTACCACGAGGCTGTGGGTTTCTGTTTTTTTGCCAGTAAGTTTTAATTTGCTGAGTTGAGGGGACATTTTCATGATTTCTTTGGCTGTTTCTTCAAAGACAAGTAGATAAAGAACATCATACTTTTTGTGGTTCCAATCCGCTACAATTGTTGGAAGGTTTTGATTTTTTACTTCAGTTAATTTGAGGATCTCAGCAACGGTCATCATGACGTTTATTTTTTATGTTTTAAACGAGAGTAGTTTAACAGAAAATTTTTGTGTGGAAAAGGCTTTTAGCTGAGGAGGTGTGTACTATCTACCTAAACTAATGCTAAAATCATAATGATTTAAAAAACAAAAAACACTCATGGAATCCACTGCTATAAAAATCGTCAAAACATTTTGGGAGGCTGGATTTGAAGCTTATTTTGCAGGGGGGTCGGTGCGGGATTTGCTGATGGGGCATGAGCCCAAAGACTACGACATTGCCACTTCGGCCACGCCGGATGAGATTGAGAAAATAGTGGATGAGATGCATTTGGAATCCAAAACCATTCCGATTGGCAAGCAGTTTGGGGTGATTTTGGGGATTGTTCATGGGCATGAATTTGAGATTGCTACCTTTCGTTCTGATTCGAGCAGTTCTGATGGGCGTCGGCCGGATGCGGTGATGTTTACCTCTGCCAAAGAAGATGCGCTGCGGCGGGATTTTACGATCAATGGTCTGTTTTATGACCCGCTTAAAAAAGAAGTGCTTGATTTTGTGGAGGGTCAGAAAGACATTCAAAAAAAATTGATGCGTTTTATCGGAGAACCTCATGAGCGGATCAAGGAGGATCACTTACGCTTGCTTCGGGCGATTCGTTTTCGGAATAAATTTGGTTTTAAGTACCATCCTACGACGGAAAAAGCGGTGCAGGATTTGGCTCATTTGGTGAAGGATGTTTCGAAGGAGCGCATTGCTGATGAGCTCAATAAGATGATGCTTCATCCGTCGCGGGCTCGGGCAATGCGGGAGTTGATTGAGTTGGGGTTGATGGAGGAGTTGGTTCCAGAATTGTTGCAGGGGGAGGGGGTTGAGCAGCCGATTCAGTATCATCAGGAGGGGGATGTGTTGGATCACTTACTTAAGGCGTTGCATGATTTGCCGGATGAATGGGCTTCAATTGAGCTGTGTTGGGCGGTTTTTTTGCATGATATTGGCAAACCAGCTACATTTGAACTCGCGCCCGATCGGATTCGTTTTGATGGTCATGCGGAGATGTCCGCTCAGATCGCTAAAAAAATCCTAAAGCGGCTCAAATTCCCGAAGGCAATGATCACTAAAATCGCGTGGTTGATTGACCATCACATGACGATTGCTTTGATTCCTAAAATGAAACGGGTGCACCGGGTCAACCTATTCCTCCACCCGTGGTTTGAGGATCTGATGCGGCTCCATTGGTGTGATGAGCATGGCAGTATTCCGATTGACCTTTCGCTTTATGAAGAAATCATGAAGGATTATGAGGCCTTTAAAAACGAAAAACTCCTCGAGGACCATTATTCTCCCAAATTGAATGGTAAGGAGATCATGGAGTTGACGGGTTTGAAGCCGGGTCCTAAAATTCAGAAGGTTCTAAATGCGCTTCGCGAGGCTCAAATTGAGGGGGAGGTGGCGACGAAGGAGGACGCGGAGGGGTTTGTGAGGGGGTTAGCATGAAATCAACTCCAAAAATTCACCGGGGCTTACAATTTTAAACG
>JAUHXI010000060.1 GCA_030426875.1 bacterium | reverse complement strand
GAGATGAAAAAACATGATCGCAGTAAGTCAGATCACTGCAGTTTTCCCAGCAAAGACTGGAGAATCGAACGTTGTAAACACTATAACCGCAGGCAATCGTTTCATAAATCCTTTCAGCCCCTCCACCCCAGTAAGAATAATCCATACAATCTTTGGCGTTTTGCAAACACTGACTATAACGGACGTCTTCCAAACCATCCACCTCAAAGCAAAGGTAGGCATTTTTGCAATGACTCATGTAATCACCCACACTATTTTGATTGTTATTGCCTATGAACTCTCGAACGATCAAATCATTCAAAACCCCATTCAATTTTTCTTTGATTTTTTGGACCGTCGAATATGAACCCAGGTCAACCTCTCGCATGAATTGTTCATAGGATTCTTTGGTGTGAGGTTCGTTAAAAATATAATACTGCTTGTTGACCAAGTTACTGCAACCAAAACAATTGCGAGCTCCCTGACAATTCCGTAAAAAAGCTGAATCGCTGCAGTTGATAGAATCTTGAGAATAGCTGACATTAAAACAATCCGTACAACCCACTGATTCGTAACAAAGCTCACTGTTTCGTAAATATGAATTATCAACTGAATTTTTACTATGATTCACCCATGAACCGTAATAAACATCTTCACAGTAATTGGTAGAAAAAACCAAGTAGCAATTTTTATTCCGACTGGCACAGTTGCAATAGTCACTATTTTCCATGGGCTTCTGCTGAATCAAGGCTAATCGTGGCACTCGATTTCGGAGCTCAAAAAACTGCTCAAAGAAAGGCCGTTTGAAATCAAAATCCTGACCATAATCCATGGAGTCCCACTCATCAGACCACCAGGCATCCAAACCATAAACTGGAAACGATTTATCATTCGAAAAAGCAGAAATGATGGATTTTCCAGTCAAATCACACTTTCGATGGTACAAAAAACGCTCATTTCGATAACTGTAACGACGTTGCATGCGACAAGACGGGCAATTTGAAGGCTCAGGAACATCAATTTTTTTGTAAAACTGACGATCGACCTCTTCAATTTTAAATGATGATTGGCATTGTGCACAGGTTTTCACTTCCACTTTTGAGTTAAGAGTTAATAAATTTCCTTCAAATAACAAGGTTCACAAAACACTTGCTCTGGGCGTTGCGGAGAAAAAGTTGTTTGAATGGAATTAGAACACTGATCACACTGCCTTTCCCACAATTGACGAGGATTACGCAAGGACATTCGATCTAAGTGTCTTTGATGTGGACTGCGATGCGGCACAGGTAAATGTTGATTCTTATAATAAATGAGCTCCTGAGGAATTACTTTATATGGCTTACCAGAAACTTCGCAGTTCAGAACTTGATTAGAAAGAGATGAGTCCACCTGAGCAATGTTGTCGGGGATGATGAAATCCGGACCCTTGTATTTTTTGATATCCTGCTGATCAGACCATTTAAAACCCTGGGCCAAAGCTTCAATTTTTGAGAGAGGATGGTACTCTTGAGCCACCGTTTCATTGTAACCAAAAAAACTGAGTGACGCTGGAAAAAACTCACCCCATTCCCCTGTCGACTTCATGTGATCAATTATTTTAGCAAGTAACTCTAAGTATTCTTCTTTAGAATATTGCTTATTCAAAATACAATATTCCTTTCGACTCACTCCAACACAACCAAACAGATACTTGGAATGATTGGATTGATCACAGTAATAAGAGTCAGAGGTGTAATGAGTAGCCGTGCAAAAAGCACAATGATTTAAACTGAGGGTGCTAATTAATTCGTACGAAAGCTCAGGGTTATATAAGGAATAATTGAGATCCATACAATTTTTCGCATCCAAAACGTCATATAAATACTGACTGTCTTCGCAATTGGTGGCATTGAAACTATAATGAACATTTTTACAATTTTTCAGGTTATTCCCCGTGGAGTTTTCACAATTAACTTGATAAAAATCTCGGAAAATTCCTTTTTCTTTCAAATTTTTGTACCAAATTTTCAGAGCGGACTGAAGGCTTTCATAAGAGCCATTCAAAATTTCATCCCGCTTTTTTTCGAAGGCTTCTTTAGAATGAGGCTCATTGAAAATATAATATTCTTTATTTCGAAGGCTATAAGAAAATAAGCAATTTTTACATCCAACCAAATCATAAACAAAAGCACTATCAGAAGTATTGTTACAATATTGAGCAAAGCTTAGATTGTAGCAATCATGACAATTAATGGATTCGTAGCAGTGCTGCGAATTGTAAACAAAGGTGGAATCTGCTGTGTCTTTTGAATATTTAACAAATAAATTGTAATAGCAATCTTCATTGGATTCCCCTGCAATATCCAGATAACAATTTTTATCATCACCACAGTAATTGCAGTAATCACTGTTTTCACAATTCACAATATCCAAATTCATTCGAGGAACAACTTTTTGTAGTTCAGCAAATTGTTCAAAGAAAGGGCGATTAAAATCGTAGTCGCGCCCATAATCTAAAGGATCCCATTTATTTCGATCGTACCATTCGCCTTGTAAGTAAATCTGATAAGGCGTCTCTGGAGGGTACATTGAAATCATAGGCTTGCCTGATAAAGCCGATTTAGCATGGTAAAAAGTTCGATCATTGCGCCAAGCCATGCGACGAATATTACGACAAGAAGCGCACAATCGCGGTTCAGGCACTGAAAGCGCCTCAAGTACCACCCGGTCAGCAGGGGTAATTTTGAATGATGATTGACATTGATTGCAGGTTTTCATGGTTTTTCCTCGCTGACTCTCTCAAAGAGAAGGAGTCAAATGAGATAAATGGTTATCAACTAAATTATACCCCTCCCCTTTGGGGAGGCTGGGAGGGGCCTCTAATAAATCTCTTTCAAATAACAAGTGTCACAATAAATCTTCTCAGATCGATCATGTGCATATGTAGATGAGACTGATGCCTGGCATTTATCACACTGACGGTCATAAAGCGTCCGAGGGTTCCTCAGTTTCATCCGATTCTTATGCCGCTCGTCCGGACAGATATGTGGGATAGGAATACCCATTTGCTTGTAAAATTTAAGTTCTTGAGGAATGATTTTATAAAACCGACCCGACTGCTCACACTTTAAAATCTTCTGACAGACCTCATCGGTCACGTCCTTGATGTGATCGGGAATCTCATACTCCGGACCTTTATATTCAGAAAAGGACGTGTCCTCATGCCAACGCCACCCACGCTGAACCACCTCTTCTTTACTGAGCGGAAAATACTCTGAAGCCAACGAGTCATTATAGCCCACCAAAGCCATTTCGGGTGGAAAGAATTGACCCCATTCTCCTGTTTTTTGCATATGCTCAATGATCTTAGGAACCAATTCCTCGTATTCCTCTTTTGTATACTGTTTGTTTAGAATGCAATATTGCTTTCGCTTCATCCCCACACAGCCAAACAAGTCCTTAGAACTGTAAATCTGATCAGAATAGAGGATGCCTTGACTGTGAAAGGTATAGAGCGAAAAGGCCACATGAAACGTTTCAAGGACACCCATCACTTGGTAACAAAGCTCTGGCTTGATGTACATGTTACTGCAATCATAAACATCTTTCAACTGAACGCCCACTTGAATATAACGACAGTCCTGACTGTCATTCACATCATAACAATCCAAGCAGCCTTTGGAATTCTGTAAAAAGTCACCCGTTGAATTTTCACAGGTGGTGATATTGGCATATTTATGAATACGCTTTTTTCGAAGGTCGGCTAGAATTTCTTTTGCTTTTTCAAAATTTGCATGTGAGCCCATGAATTCTTTAACACGACGTTCATACGCTTCTTTCTCCAAGGGCTCATTCATAAAATAATACGCCTTATCTTTAAGATTCGTAGAAAGGAAACAATTATTACAGTTGATGAGATTTTCAGAAAAATAGCAGTTGGAACAATTGGAACTATAAGAAAGATGCACACAATTATAACTATTGTAGACACTAAAACATTCATAACACAACTCACTGTCATAAACATAGGAACAATCCACTGCATTTTTTACTTTTTGTAGGAGTTTTCCATAATAACAATCCTCACAATATTCAGAAGAGTTGAGCACGTGACAGTTTTTGGAATAGGCCACCCCCATAACATACGGACTATTTTGATTGTCAACGGCGACCAAATTAATCTTTGGCACCACAGCTTGTAATTGCTCAAATTGCTCAAAAAAAGGCCGACTGAAATCAAAATCTCGCCCATACTCTGTAGGATCCCACTCATCACTATTCCACTCCTCTTTCGTGTAGATTTTATAATCCATTCCCCATGGGGTACCAGGGGCATAAATACAAATCAGCTGTTTTCCAGACATGGCTGATTTATTCTGATACATGTTTCGCTCATTGCGATGACTCACACGCCTTTGAGCCCGACAATCAGGACAAAGCTCAGGTTCTGGAATGCGGTAGACTTTATCTCCAAATTTGAAATCCATCTTTTCCAAAAATCGCTTTTCATCATCGAAGATTTGGAATGAATTTTGACAACTTTCACATGTTTTCATGACAGGTTTTTTAGATTTTAAATCTAAACTAATAAGCTATCAGTTCGCCAGCAGGCTGTCAAGTATTTGTCCATTGATTTCAACAATAATAAGCCTATAATAGCTTTACTTTTTGTTTATTATAAGCTATCATTACGGATGATTAAAATATCTGTTGAATACATTCAACAACAAAATAACATTCACTTATCTTCTTATCAACTCACCTGTTAATACCATGATAGAAGTAAGCTCTTGCACCCATTTTTTAGCAACGCTAAAAAATAAATCTAGCCAATCACCTTTCTCAAGGGTAGTGGTGAACTGAGTGAATAAATGAATAAAATATTGCTTTTGGAGTCAAAATGGAGTATAATTGAAGTATAAAGTAACTCCAAAAAATTATGTCTAAAACCATTGCCAAGCAAGAGAAAACTCAAAATGTTCGGGCACAGTACCGGGTTAACGGTGAGCGAAAGAAGAAAGCGGAAGCTATTTTAAAAGCTCAAGGCATCAAACCTTCACAAGCCATTGATATGTTTTTGGCTCAAGTAGTCCGCGACAGAGGATTCCCCTTTAAATGCTCAGGCATCCCAAATGCAGAAACGGCAAAAGCCTTGGAAGAATCTGCAAAAGGAATTGGCGTTCAATCTTTCAACTCTACAGAAGAAATGCTCGAATCCTTCGACGCTCTATAAACAAGAACAATATGCAACGTCTCTCTAAATTTTCTAAAAAATTTCGAAAGGATTTGAAGAAAATCAAAAAATCTGGCAATAAGGACGTTCACAAACTTAGAGATTTAGTAGAAAAGTTAGGCAATGGAGAAAAATTAGATACCTCATACAATGACCATGCGTTAAAGGGAAGTTGGGAAGGTTACCGAGATTGCCATGTGGAAGGCGATTGGGTTCTTATTTACCGAATCGACAGAAATCCCAATGGAATGGAAATGATTACATTTGAACAAACTGGTAACCACTCAAATATCTTCGAATGATCCTCGAAAAAGAACTCATAACCCTTGGCTTGACTTCAGAAGAAGCAAAAGTTTACCTTTCCACCCTTGAATTGGGAGGCTCCTTTGTGAGCGCCATCGCCAGACGTGCAAAGGTCAACCGCTCCACCTGTTATCACACCTTAGATAATTTGGTCGAAAAAGGCTTGGTCAGCTCTTACAAGCGAGGCAAGGTGCTCCACTTTACCGCCGAGGACCCCAAACGATTCAAGCAAATGGCGGAAGAAAAATTGCAACGCGCTCAAGATCTCATCCCACAACTCTTGGCAATGGCTAGTACAATGGCTTCAAAACCTAAGATTCGTTTTTATGAAGGGGAGGAGGGCGTAAAAAGTATTTTTGAAGATGTAATAGAAACTGGAGATGAAGTTTTGGGCTACACCAGTTTGGAGGGCTTGGGTGATCTGTTTCCTAAATACTTTCGCCAATTTTGCCATAAAAAAGTGAAGCGAAACATTAAAACTCGCTACATTGCACCTGCAACTGAAGAAGGGGTGGACATGATTGATCATTACTATCCCAAAGTGTATGACAAAAATTTGCTGGAGATCCTCATGGTCAATCCCAAAGAGTTCAACTTTAAAAATGAAATTGCAATCTATGGGAACAAAGTAGGAATCATCTCGCTGAATAAAGATGAGTTGATCGGCTTGATCTTAGAAAGTCCGACATTTGCAGAAAGCATGAAGTCTTTTTTTGACTTAGCCTGGTTAGGAGCAACGGCCTTCGTAGCACGCTAAAAACAAAAATGTTGGGTGATTAAGAATTATTTATAATATAAAAAATTATCTTGTCAAAAATTTAGTGTTTCTGCTACAATCAAATCTGTACCTAACCAAAAATCGTCTGAAACTTCATTACCTTCACGTCATCGTCCCACAAGGAGAAGTCGCCAATCCAAAAAAGGAGAATCTTTTTCAGGAAGTGCTGGTGAATTTGCAAAACACGGTCAAAAATAAAACCATTTCATTGGAGTATTTTGGCTATGAGCAGTATACTTATTGCTACATTGTGGTCCCCGATGAACTTTTAGAAACAGTGGAGGGATTGATTTATTCCACCTTCCCTGATTGTGAAATCACTCCCACGCGGGATTACACCACTAGCTTTGACCCAATTAAAAAAGGCTTTGCTGGGGCAACGCTACGACTGAAATATTTTGATATCTACCCCTTCAAAACCTACGACGAATTCACTAATGACAGCCAATCAGGTCTATTTTCAGTGGTTTCAAAAATTTCAACCGGTGAGCAAGTATGGGTTCAAGTCGTCATCAATCCAGTGAATGAATCAGCAATCTATCATTTTAAAAGAAAGTGGGCGATGCGCTTCGCTCGAATCAGACAAAAATTTCATGTCAGGGATTGGTTCAGAGCTAAAAGTAACGATGACAATAAAAATATTAAGAAAAAACGCAGCAAAGTTGCGGAAGATAAGTATGAAAATGAACCTTTTGATGTCGTGGTACGCGCAGCCTACATCGCCAAGAATCAAATGATAGCGACACGTAAGCTAGAAGCAGTCATCAATAGCTTTTACCAATTTAACTTGAATGATGTTCAGGAGTTTGCAGCAAGCAAAACTACCTCATCTCAACTTTTTTTGAATCACTATCGGTCTCGATCCATGATTGGTCGAGCTAAAATGGGACCCAAGGAAATTGCCACTCTTTACCATTACCCCAATTCTGATCACACAGCACATATCGTTCATGTACTGGCTAAAAAATCTGAAGCGCCCCAGGATTTACCCAAAGAAGGTGATGCAGAAATTTCACTCTTTGGATCCACCAATTACCACAATAATTTCACCACATTTGGAATCAAGCGATCCGACAGACGGCGACATTTATATGCGGTGGGAAAATCTGGTTCAGGAAAATCTAAATTCTTAGAACTTCTCATTAAGGAAGATTTTGATTCTGGTCAAGGGGTTGCTGTTCTAGATCCCCATGGAGACCTGGTGGACAATGTGATGCGCTACATTCCTGAACACCGGATTAAAGATGTGGTGCTTTTCGACCCCTCTGACACTGAATTTCCGATCGCCTTCAACCCCTTGGAAAATGTGGGGGAGGCTTATAAAATGCAGGTGACAATTGGGTTCATCGACATCTTTAAAAAATTATTTGGCGACAATTGGTCTGATCGCTTGGAGCATGTACTGCGTTATACAACGCTTGCCCTTTTAGACAGCCCAAATACAACCGTACTCTCCATCTTAAAAATGCTAACGGATAAGAATTATCGGCAGAAGATCATTTCAAGGATTCAAGATTCGGTGGTCAAAAATTTTTGGGTGTCAGAGTTTGCGGCCTGGAGTGAAAAATTTGATGCTGAAGCCATCACGCCGCTTTTAAATAAGGTAGGTCAGCTAGTGTCAACCAACATGATCCGGAACATCATTGGCCAACCTGAGACCAAATTCAACATCCGTGACATCATGGACAACCGTAAAATTTTGCTGATGAAGGTTTCTAAGGGCTTGTTGGGTGAAGAAAATTCAGGATTGCTGGGCTCCATGATCATCACCAAAATGTACCAAGCAGCCATGCAGCG
>JAUHXI010000059.1 GCA_030426875.1 bacterium | reverse complement strand
CCCCTAGTCTACCTCCGGCATCCGAAGGGGGAGAACTGAAAGTAGAATGAGAGTCCCCCTTCTTTCGGAGGGGGTTAGGGGTAGACCCCTTCAACTGAGGCACAATGGCTTTCTCAAAATCATCAATCACTCCCGCACACCCAATCGTTGCGGTCGCATCTACAGAGTTGTACAGACTCACATTTCCCGAAATGATCGGCGTCGGATGGCCAGGATACGCCTTCAACTCAATCCCTCTGCAGGCCTCAGAAATCCCACGCACCCCTTCTTCAAACTCCCACAACAGCTCTGGATCTTCGGGATTGTTATAATTCAAGCAATCCGTTAGAGCGATGGGCCTAGCCCCCACACACGCCACATTCCGCATCGACTCCACCACCGCATTCGCCGACTGCCAATACGGACTGATTTGGGAATAACGAGAGACCCCATCACTTGCCACGGCCACACCGGTTTTTTGAGCCGCCTCACCCACCCCCTCCATCTCCAAAAGCGGGGCAATCACTCCGGCATCCGCCTCACCTGCTTCAATGATCGTGTTCCCTTGAACATTCTTATCATACTTATTATAAACCGGCTTTCGAGAACAGATGTTTTTGGCCCCCATTATTTGAACAAAAATTTTGTTCAAGTCTAATTCTGCCTCATCAATTTCCGGCTCAACCAAGTGATCATAGTTTTTAGAAGAGGTGGGGCGTTTGTATTGAATTCCCTCCACAATGTCCTTCGCTTGAGCGTCCATCACCTTCTCACCTTTATAAGTGATCACATATTGACCACCCGGTGTGACCTTCCCCACCAAAGACGCCTTGGCATTGTGGGCGATTTTCCCCAACTCCCATTTTTGATTGTAATGCTCCAGAATCATTTCCGTCAGTTCAGGATGGCAGGTCCAGGCAAAACGCTCCTGGGTCTCACTTGCCGCGATCACACTGGGATGCAAATTCTCCATCGCGACATGAATTTTCTCCAAATCAATTTCTGCTCCAAACCCTTGATCAGCCACTTGCTCAACAGTAGAACAGACATTTCCTCCGGCTCCCATGTCTTTAAAACCGACTTTATCCAATTTACCTCTCTCCTTTAATTTTTTGAAAAGGTCATACGTGCTAGCCAAAAGATGCCGCTTGAGGAATGGATTCGGCTCTTGAACGGCCCCTTTATTGGCCTCCTTATCTTTCTCATCCAATTCGAAACTGGCAAAGGCAGCGCCTCCCATTCCACTATTGTCCGTGGGTTTTCCAACTAAAATAATATCGTAGCCCACTTCTGCCGCCTCTGCGGGAGCATAGGAATGGATGATTTCGGACTCCTTCACTAAGCCAAGTGTGACCACATTCACCAAACAGTTATCGTTAAAGCTTTCTCCAAAATTGATGTCACCCCCTAAATTCGGCACCCCAATAGGATTCGCGTAGCCTGCAATTCCTGAAATGACACCATTGGCAATCACCCGGGCATTGTTGTTTTTTGGATCTCCAAAACGGAGTGGATCAAGCACGCCAATCACTTTTGCCCCCATACAGGTCACATCCCGAACATTCCCCCCAATCCCTGTCGCTGCTCCTTCGAACGGCACCACTTGTGAGGGATGATTGTGGGATTCATGACTCATGACCAACCCCCATCGATCGTCTCCATCTCTGCAAATTTCAACAATTCCCGCATCCTCTTTTGGCCCCAAAATCACATTCGGAGCGTCTGTGGGGAATTGAGACAGAAAGCGCCGAGAGCTTTTATAACTACAATGTTCGGACCCTTGAATGCCCCAGACCACTGCCTCTGTGAGGGTGGGAGGGCGTCCTAGAATGTCTTCAATTTTACGGGCCTCTTCAACCGTGAGACCAATTTTATTGGCTTTTAGACAGGCTTGAACCTCTTCATCAGTCATTTTTGAAAATTCTAAATGCTCGAGCATTGAGTGGTGGGATTAATTGTAGCTCCATTATAACTCAAAAAGGTTGGGTGAAAGAAGTCTAAATTGTAAGGACGCGATTAATCGCGTCCTTACAATTTAGAAGATCATCCAATAACTTGTTTCTCCAACTGCAAATTGCTATCATCAAGATAAGCACTAACCCCACTTTTTCATGCCAAATCGAGATCTCATCAGAACGAATTTAAAAAACACTCTGACTGAAACCCATTTTGAAGGCTACGAAAAACTACATGCAGGCAAAGTACGCGACACCTATCATAAAGGCAATCAACGATTGATCATCACCACCGATCGCCAATCCGCCTTTGATCGTATTTTAGCGGCCATCCCCTTTAAAGGCGCTGTCTTAAACCAATGTTCCGCCTTTTGGTTTGAGCAAACTAAAGACATCGTGCCCAACCATTTGATCGCCACACCTGATCCCAACGTGAGTCTAGTCAAACCTGTTAAGATTTTTCCCGTTGAAGTGGTCGTTCGAGGTTACATCACTGGTACCACGGGGACCTCAGCGTGGGTGAATTATGAAAAAGGAGAGCGGAATTTCTGTGGGATTCAACTCCCCGAAGGGCTCAAAAAGAATCAGGCCTTCGACTCCCCCATCATCACTCCGACCACCAAACCAGAAACGGGCCATGATGAAAAGATTTCACGAGAGGAGATCATTGCACAAGGGTTGGTATCAGAAGAAAAATGGGATCAAATTGCTGATTATGCTCTGAGCGTCTTCAAGCGAGGGCAAGAAATTGCCGCTGAAAAAGGCTTTATTCTGGTGGACACTAAATATGAATTTGGAGAAGACGAAGACGGCACTATTATTCTGGCTGACGAAGTCCACACTCCCGACTCCTCTCGCTACTGGATTGCTGAAACCTACCTCGAACGTTTTGAGCGTGGGGAGGAGCCAGAAAATTTTGACAAGGAATTTTTACGCCTCTGGTTCAAGCAAAATTGCGACCCCTACAACGACCCTGAACTTCCTCCCGCACCAGATGAGCTGGTGGAGGAACTGGCTTATCGGTACATTGATATTTATGAAAAATTGACGGGAAATGTGTTTGATTATAACGCAGATATTGAGATTGAGGGACGGATTCAGAATAACCTCAATGCCCACTTCGGACTGTAATCCTTATTGATCCGTTGCAGACTGTGATTCTTCTGATTAGCATGATTAACTATAATTGAATGAGGGCTTTTTCTGATCAATCTCTAAGCTTAATTCCTTTTAAAAAATAAAGTTGCCTCTCTTATTTTTTAGCGCGGGAGTTTTATGAGTAACGCTAAATTTACAAATCACAACGACAAACATTCAGAGCTGACATCGAAGATTATTGGGGCGGTGATGGAGGTGCATGCTTTTTTGGGAAATGGGTTTCAGGAGGTGATTTACCAACAACCAATAGCAATCGAATTAACTGAAAAGCAAATCGACTTCGCCAGATAGCTTGAAATGGAAATTGATTACAAAGGTCAACTCATAGGACAAAGGCGAGTGGATTTTTTTGTGGAAGAAAAAATCATGGTCGAAATCAAAGCCATCATTCAAATGGACGATGCCCACCTGGCCCAAGCGATTAACTATTTGGAAGTTTATAATATGGAAATCGGCCTATTGATTAACTTTAGCACCAAAATCCTGCAATTCAAACGGCTCATGCGAAAAAAGGAACGAAAATAAAGAAAATCATAGCCCATCATGTTAATCAGAAGAATCACAGCCTGCGATGGATCAAATAGGAATAATGCTAATCCAAAAAATCACAGTTTGCGACGAATCAAAATTGCACTATACTGCAAACAATTAAACAATAAAATCATGCTCGTAGCCATTCTAATGGAGGATAAAACAGAGGAATCAAAAGCCCGGCAGATTGCAAGTGACTTGAACGAATTTGGACTAAAATCTGAACTGTATGTCGCCTCGGCCCACAAAGTACCAGAACTTGTCATTGACATTGTAAACGACTTCAATCGTTCCGGTGAGGAGCTGGTTTACATCACCCTTTCAAGCACAAGCGATGCCCTCCCTGGCATGGTTGCTGCCACTGCAATTCATCCTGTCATTGCCTTGGCAGAAGCGGACCATTCTTTTAATTTTCCAAATGATGTGCCCGCCATACAGGTTTCAATATTAGAAAATGCGAGTCAGGCAGCCATTAGAATTCTAGCACTGGTGAATGATGGGTTAAGAAAGAAAGTGGCAAAAAATATAAGGGAAGTTAAGAACTCTTTTTAACCCCATACAGCCATTGACAAGGTGATACACTTTTGATACACTTAGGTTGTTACATTAAATTTAATAAAGATGCCAACCACTAAAAAACGCCTAAACATCAGTTTAACAGATGAACTAGCAGAGTTGGTCAAACTTTTGGCTAATCGTGATTCTGTTCCCCAAGCCACTAAAGTAGTGGAACTTCTAAAAAAAGCCATCGAAGAAGATGAAGATGAAATTTTGGCCATGATGGCTGAAGAAAGAATTCATGAGAGAAAAACAAAAAAACTAGACTTAATTTCTTTTGACGATGCCTTCGGATCCTAAATTTAAGGTTTTTCTGTACCCACAAGTCATTAAAAATGACATACCTCAACTGAGTCCGGATATTTTGAAAAGAATAAAAAGCGATATTCAAAAAAAACTTCTCCATTCGCCACAAGTGTTTGGAAAACCTCTCAAAAAAACTTTAAAAGGATTGAGAAGTATGCGCTGTGGTAACTACCGGGTCATTTTTGAAATTTTAAAAAATCAGGTTGAAATTGTCATGATTTGTAATCGTTCTATTGTTTACAAAAAAGCCTTCGAACGCATCCTTCAAAAGTAAAGATAAATTTGTTATATTTAAGGTGGATTAAAAATTTAAAACTTAAAACTTAAAATTAAATTGATCACCTCACTCAGCCCGCTGGACGGTCGCTACCACAGTAAAGTTCAGGAACTCACCCCTTACTTTTCTGAATACGCCCTCATCAAAAACCGACTCATTGTGGAGTTGAGTTTTTTTATGATGTTATCAGCCGAAAAAGGAATTCCAGAATTACCACCGTTCACCGATAAAGAATTAAAGCTTCTGGAAGACATCATCAAAAAATTTAATGAGAAAGAGGCTGAAAAAGTGAAAAAAATTGAAAAAACAACCAATCATGATGTGAAGGCAGTGGAGTATTACATCAAGCAAAAGCTAGAAAAAACGAGTTTAAAAAAACATTTGGAATTCGTTCATTTTGCCTGCACCTCGGAGGACATCAATAACTTGGCGTATGCACTGATGCTCAAAGGGGGCTTGGAACATGTGATGTTACCAACCATGAAAGAACTCCTAAAAATGTTCAATTCTCTTTCTAAAAAATGGAAGACAGTACCCCTACTCAGCCTAACCCACGGCCAACCCGCTACCCCCACAACGATTGGAAAAGAATTTTTAATCATTGCCAAACGATTGGAACGACAAATGGAGTCGTTAAAAAAACAAGAAATTCTTGGCAAGTTGAATGGAGCTTCTGGTAATTTTAATGCTCATATTTCAGCTTATCCTAAAGTAAAATGGTCATCTTTGAGTACAAAATTTGTACAGAAATTAGGACTGACTCACAATCCTTACACCACTCAAATTGAATCTCACGATTATCAGTCCGAGATTTATGACACCCTCGCTCGCTTCAACGCTATTCTCATCGATGCGGATCGGGACATGTGGATGTATATCAGTCGGGGTATTTTTAAGCAAAAAGTGGTGAAAGGCGAAGTGGGCTCATCAACCATGCCACACAAAGTGAACCCCATTGATTTTGAAAATTCGGAGGGAAATTTGGGGTTGAGCAACGCCATCCTCCGACATTTGTCTGAAAAACTCCCCCACTCTCGCATGCAGCGGGATTTGACCGATAGCACGGTTCAGCGGAATATTGGACTGGGCTTTGGCTATAGTTTATTGGCTTATAAATCAACATTAAAGGGATTGAAAAAACTTGAGTTGAACAAAAAAAGTGTTCAAGAGGAATTAGAGCGAAATTGGGCGTTGTTGGCTGAACCCATTCAAACGGTGATGCGTAAACATGCGATTCCAAATGCGTATGAAAAGTTAAAGGAATTGACGCGGGGGAAGATAATTACGAAGGAATCGGTTCGGGCATTTATTGAAACGTTGGAGATTCCGAATGAGGATAAAAAAAGGTTGTTGGAGTTGAGTCCGGAGGGGTATGTGGGGTTGGCTGGGGAGATGACCTGATTTATTTTTAATTATTATTATGCCTAAAAAGTGTACTGAACGTCAAGCAACAGGCCTAACTCCTCGAGATGGAGAGTGTCATAATCATGTCAGCAATACTCAGCAACAGATACATAATCTTCACTGTAGATTTTTGGCTTGCCCTCATGCACTAAAGGGAACTGAAAGGCATGCCGATGCACCAACACACCCTCCACGAAAACTAATGGAAAATTTCTTTAAGAAAGGTAGGGTAAAAAATGAATCTGAAGAGAGAGTTCTAATATACGACATCACATAGGCCTAACCTTTAATTACTTAATGAGAATCTTAAGAGAAAAAATTGCTAAAATTTTAAAAAAACAAAACGATTTACCACATTAAAACTGAGTTATAAATGAGCAATCTATCAAATATAGGATTTGGCGTTCAAAATGAGGAAGATTTTTACTCTTTGGTAGAAAAGGCATACGAAAAATCAATCCAAATAAAAAATAAAGAAGGAAGTTATTATAAATTTTCAGATGAATCAGGAGCACAGCTATGGATTCAAATGGATCATAAAAATGAACTTATTGGGGTAAATCCCCATTTTAAAGGAGAGAGTAAGCGCAAGGTATCAATCGTTACAACCATCAATAAACAAGAGAGTATATTGGATGGAGCTTTTTATTCTTGGGCTGATCCGGAAGAAGATGATTTGAAAAGTGGCTCTTATCCTTTTGTTTTTGACGTACCAGATCATAAAAATTATAGCGATATCGAGCTTCCTCAAGCTCTAGAAATTCAACTTTCAGCATTTGCTCAAGAGTTTGAATACTATGAATCAGAGGATGTTTTCGAGGAAGAACAAGAAGGAGAAATGAAATGGGCTTCACAATCATTTGTTCCAAGTGGTCTCTTTAACCCAGGAGATGAAAAAGACCCAGATTCACCCGAAGCATTTGGATTATTTGCAGGTGTGATTCGAAAAGCTGAAAAGAGAAAGAATTTTTTTACAAATCAAGAATTTTATTGGATGCTGGTTGATACACTCGGTGGCGAAATTGATGTTACCGCAGACCTTCGATATTTTAAAAACTCGATACCAAGTATAGGAGGAGTTGTACATGGGCAGTTTTGGCTATCAGGATGCCTACTGACTGAGCCTAAAATATCTGAAAAAAAACGTAGAAAGGGAATTTTAAAAAACTATAAAATCAAATAAATGAAACTTAAAAGGAAAATCCTTTACCCCATCTGGATTAAGCTTTCAGAGAGACGTTCCAGACTTTGAGTATGATGACAATGCTTCAGCCTATTCAGTTTATTTTCGCAATGGAGCTCATTCAATTGAATTTTACAGCGAAACCCTCAAAAGCGATTCAGTCACAAACAATGTCTTTAAGCTCTTTAAATGCATCAAGAGTCATATGAAAATGATTGACAAAAAAGGGTGGGCTGAAAAATATAACATTGATTTTAAGGCATCAATTGATAAGGATTTTTACTATTGGGACTACAAGTAATTGTTAAAAAATGAAAAAACCCGAAATCACAAATGAGCCCCTTCATAAAACACCTGCTAATTTAGAACAAATCCTCAATTCCGATCCGAAGCTGCTTGAAAAATGGAACAAGCTCACTCCCCTCGCCCAAAATGAATGGATCTGCTGGATCACCATGCCTAAAAAAGAAGAAACTAAAGAAAAACGACTCAATCGCTTACAAGAAGATCTGCTCAAAGGAAAGCGTCGACCCTGCTGCTGGCCCGGCTGCCCCCACCGTCGACCTAAAGCCGCCAAATGGTTCAAATAAACACCACTCACATGAATGATAAAAAGACAAAAAAACACCGCATCTTCACCACCTCCTTCGCCAGCGTCTATCCGTTTTATGTTCAAAAAGCCGAGAAAAAAGGGAAGACAAAAGAGGAAGTCGACCACATCATTCGTTGGCTCACCGGCTACACCCAAAAAGCCCTCGAAAAGCAAATTGAGAAGGAGGTTGATTTTGAAACATTTTTTGAAGAAGCCCCAGAACTCAACCCCAATGT
>JAUHXI010000058.1 GCA_030426875.1 bacterium | reverse complement strand
TCCCGCACCACCTCGTATTCAATCTCTTTCCACCCTTTCAAATTCTCCTCCACCAAAACTTGAGGTGAAGCAGAAAAGGCTTTTTTAAGGATGGTCTCCAGCTCTTCATCATTGTAAGCAAAGCCAGATCCCAATCCTCCCAAAGCAAACGCAGCTCGAATCATGAGGGGGTAACCAATTTTTTTGGCAGCTACTTTTGCTTCTTTAATATTGTGGCAGGCGAAACTTTTGGGAGAATGCACACCAATGGTGGCAATAGATTTCTTGAACAAATCCCGGTCTTCAGTGAGTTGAATGGCTTTAACCGGTGTCCCAATCACCTCCACCTTGTGCTTTTTAAGGATGCCTTTTTCGTACAATTCCACGCCACAATTGAGGGCCGTTTGACCTCCAAAGCTGAGAGCAATGGCATCGGGCTTTTCTTTTTTGATGATTTTTTCAACAAAAAAGGGAGTCACGGGTAAAAAATAGATTTTGTCTGCTAGTCCTTTGCTGGTTTGATTGGTGGCGATGTTTGGATTGATCAACACCACTTCAATCCCCTCTTCTTTAAAGGCTTTGATGGCCTGTGACCCGGAATAGTCAAATTCTCCGGCTTGTCCTATTTTTAAGGCGCCTGATCCTAGGAGGATGACTTTTTTGATTTTACTGACTCTGGTTTTTTTTGGGGTCATGAAAAAATTTGATTAGCAAAAAAGAAACAAAACCCGCTTTTCCGCCTTTTTTAAGGCGTCGATTTCAATGTGACCGACACGGTTATGAATGGTGGGTTGCAAATGCGTTGGGTTGGTTCTTGAAGAGTTTACGATTTTATGAGAAGGGGGGCAAGTGGGTGGGGTTGACAAAATTAATTAATAATGATATTCTGATACTAAATAACATAGCAACAAACTCAAAATATGGATGAAAAATCCTCTCTCTCAAAGAGAGTGCTATAAAAGTGGCAAGCGCTCATGAAGGTGCTAGCGAGCCAGTCTTAAGCAATGCAGCACTGTCAGGGGGCGTTCGCAGTAAGGTTTCTCAAGTAGGCAAAACAAATGAATCGGCAGAAAGCCAAAGAGTTGCCCTGGTGCTAATTCTTAATACATTACAAGAAATAGTTAAAAATTTTGAGACCTTAAAACAAGAGGCTAGTGCCTGCATTCGCAAAGATGGTCTCACAAAACAAGATGTGTCAGAATATTGGTCTAAACTAAGGGAACGTGCTCAATTACTTGTAGAGCTTCTAGGAAGCATAAAAGACGATCTTAAAAGTCTTCATTCTGCACATAATGATAGAATTGATTTTCAGGTTAATCATTTTGCCAACATCGCAAGAGGAGCTCTGGAAAGCAAAAGCAATAATCCACTTACAATATCAACGTTGCTCAAAGGCCCAAGGGTGACTAAAGCAGGTTAAAAAAATGATCTTGAGAAGCTAATAGATTTAATTAAAGATCAATTAATTCCTGAATTGTGGTGAGTTTAAAATCTGGCTCAGCAGGTTTTCTTGAGCTTAAATAATCATTTTCAACTCGCTCTTCCCACCCCAGCTCATCCAAACAAATTTTAAAACTGGTCAACCCAAATCGCTTGATTTCTAGCGGTTTTTCGGCTATGATTAAGCTTCAAATGACCCGCTTAAAACTGCATTTAATGGACCTTTCCGACACCCTAGCCATCGGTCAAATTCTCATCTGGATCGGCGCCATCGCCTATTATATTTTTGCGTACAAAAACAAAATCGACAACATCGAAAGCAAATTGAATAAAATTGATATCTCACTAGAGGTAACAATTAGCAAAGTCAATTCCATAGAAAGGGGTCTAAAATCTGCCAGAGACTGCATTCGAGATTTGAGCGGCTATTTAACAGAATGGAAAATCATCCCAAATCATTTACAAAATTTCGACACTTACTACAACTCAAATTCACCCCCGCAACTCACCAAAAGAGGTATCAATTTTATTGAAGAAAGTGGTTTTAAAGCTGTATTTGAGAACAATAAAGAACATTTTATCAAACCCCTCAAAGAAAGACTAAAAAGCAAAAAAGAAGACGATGCCTTCTTCTATTTTTGCGAAGAATACAGCATTCAATTCACCCAAGAACTTGAAGAAAACGAATCCGAATTACTCTCAGGTGTACGTGGCTACATTTTTAAAGAAGGACTTTACGACCTCAAAGAAACGCTCTTCAAAGTCCTTGGCCTCTATTTACGAGACCATGTAATTGCAGCCTTCAACAAAGCCACTGAATTCAAACAACTCAAAGCTAAAAAACGTGAAACAAATCAATAACATTCAAACCGCCGCCCGACTCCTCAAATCTGGAGCTGTAATCGCCCACCCCGCCGACACCTGCTTTGGCTTAACGGGAGATTTGATGAACCCAGAGGTGCTTAAAAAAATTCAAAGAATAAAGGAGAGAGATGCCAACAAGCCAATGAGTGTCCTGCTGCCGCAGCAAGGCAAGGAAAACTCCCAGCTCTCAGCTCTCAGCTCTCAGCTTTCAAGTTATGTGGAATTGAGCCCCTTCGCCCAAAACATCTGCAACCAATACCTCCCCGGCCCTATCACCATTGTTTTACCCAAAGGACCCAAAATACCCACCTGGTATTTTCCCGAAACCCAGTGGATTGGCATTCGTATGGTCGACGATGAAAGTGTAAATGAACTACTCAATGAATTCGGAGGCCCGCTCATCACCACCAGTGCCAACCTGTCTGGTGAAGCCACCTGCTACACCACAGAGGAAGTGGAAAAGGCCTTCAAAAATTCAGACATCAAACCCGATGGCATTTTAGTCGGAGAAATTACAGATCCCAAACCCCCTTCAACCGTCATAAAAATCGATGGAGATCGGATGGAGGTACTTAGAGAGGGGCCAATTACAGTAAAGCAATAACACTTTTTTAATTTGAAAAAATGGAAATAAGCGGAATAATGAATAAAGATATAAAAATTAACAGAAGTAATCAATAAACCGTTACTAAGCATTCATCACATTGAATATCAGGGATTGATTGCCCCTAGTTCACCCCTTGTATTTGATTTTGGCCCATCACAACTAGAAGTGAAACCTAAAAATTACAACGCTTTAATATTTTCTTGGGATAAATTGAACAAAGAGGAATTGCCAAAAAATTACGAACAAAACAGCGAAGTCAAATGGGTACATAATGGCCTTGAATTTAATCCAGAAGTCACTCACTCTAAAGAGAATTCTACTGACTTAAGTGATTTTATTGGCGATTCAATTAAAGAAATTGAACTCAGGATGGATAATGTAAAAAACCTCATTGCCATGATAATTAAATTTAAAAATAGGAAATTAACCATCACTAATAATGATGAAATATTTATCAGCAATCAGCCCCATCAATTAAAGTAGCAAAAAAATAGTGAATTCAATCAAAGTTATCAAATAAAATAGCCTTAAAGAAGGTTCAAAATTCACCAAAATAATGCTAAGATAGTCAATGAAAGCAAATAATTAAATCAATAATCAACTCCTCATGCACCGTACCCACACCTGCAACGAATTGAACCAAAAACACATCGGAGAAACCGTCACGCTTAGCGGCTGGGTCAATCGGCGACGTGACCATGGAGGCATCATTTTCATCGACCTCCGCGACCGCTACGGACTCACCCAAATCGTCTTTGATCCCAACGTGCTCAAAACTCCTTTTAGTGAAGTGGAAAGCGTGCGAAGCGAGTATGTTTTAAAGATCGCCGGAGAAGTTCGCAAGCGAATGGAAGGTCAGGCCAATGAAAAAATGGACACCGGTGAGATTGAACTCTATGTGACTGAGATGGAAATCCTCAACACCGCCAAAACACCCCGCTTTGAGATTGATGTCGAGAAAAATGTAAACGAGGAGTTGCGCTTAAAATACCGCTATTTAGACCTGCGACACACCCGCCTCAAAAACAACATGATGCTGCGACACAAGATGATCATGGAGATTCGCAATTATATGGACGAGCAAAATTTTGTAGATGTTGAAACGCCTATTTTGATCAAAGGAACCCCAGAGGGAAGTCGAGAGTATTTAGTCCCCTCTCGCTTGTATGCCGGAAAATTTTATGTCCTCCCGCAAAGCCCTCAACAACTCAAGCAACTATTAATGATCGCCGGATACGACCGCTACTACCAAGTCGCTCGCTGTTTTCGAGACGAAGATCAACGCGGAGACCGTCAACCCGAATTCACTCAGTTGGACGTGGAAATGAGCTTTGTGGAGGAGAAAGACGTCATGCAAATCAACGAAGAACTCCTCATTCGCCTGACCAAAAAGTTCGCACCAGAAAAAACCATTCAATCCGAACCCTTTCCTGTAATGAGCTGGAAGAAGGCCATGGACAATTATGGAAGTGATAAACCCGACATCCGTTTTGACATGAAAATGGTGGATGTGTCTGACATCGTTAAAGAATCAGAATTTGGAGTTTTCAGCAGCAATGTAAAAAATGGAGGCGTCGTCAAAGCATTGAGAGTTGAAGGAGCCGCTGAATTCACTCGTAAAGAAATTGATGACTTAACTGAACTCGCCAAAATTCATGGCGCCAAAGGCCTGGCCTACTTTGTTTATCAAGAGGATGGCACAATCAAATCCCCCATCGCCAAGTTCATGAAAGAGGAAGAGGTGCAAGCCATCACCGAAAAAACCGGAGCCAAAGCAGGCGACATTGTTTTCTTCGGAGCCGATGACTATGTCACCGCCTGTGAAGCCCTGGGACAAGTTCGCTTAGCCTGCGGGGACCGTTTCAAACTGAGGGATCCCAATGTTTTCGCTTACTTATGGGTGAATGAATTTCCCATGTTTGAAAAAGACAAGGAAAGTGGCCACATCGCCGCCATGCACCACCCCTTCACTCGCCCGATGGCGGAAGACATTGAGCTGCTTGAAACCGAACCCGAAAAAGCACGCAGCATGGGTTATGACATTGTATTGAATGGGAATGAAATCGGCGGCGGGAGCATAAGAATTCATGAACACAGCCTTCAACAAAAAATCTTCAAACTATTAGGCATTTCAGACGAAGATGCAGAAATTCGATTTGGCCACATGCTTGAAGCTTTCAAATACGGAGCACCCCCTCATGGAGGAATCGCCTGGGGCTTGGATCGCTTGGTCATGTTGTTTGCAGGAGAGCCAAATATTCGCGAAGTGATTGCTTTTCCTAAAGACCAAAAGGCGAAAGATCTCACATTAGGTGCTCCTAGCGTGATGCCGGAGAAAGATATCAATGAAGCAAATGTGAAGATTATTAATGATTAACCTGAATCATGAGAATAAAAATAATCTTATTACTATTACTTATTTCATTAACGTTATCTTTTGGAACAAGCTTAATTCCAAATGGAGAAACGAATCAATGTTTTCATAGATGTGCAGGGGGTGAAATTCACTATCAACTAAAAGGGTGGCCCATTCCATTCGTTGCAACGCCTATTTCAGGCTGGGAGTCCCAAGAGTTAAGCATAGATGAGCTAAAATCAGACCGCTATAAACTATTGACCCCCTTCGATACTCTAAAAAGATTTGGACTAAACTGGCTCATTTTATTTTTGACTCCGAGTGCTATTTATTTATTTTTTTCCACCAAAAATACTACAAAAAATGATTCAGAAAACACTGATTTAAAGAGTGTTATAAAAAAAGTAACCATAATAATCTTTGGCCTAATCGCAATCGCTTTATTTACCAGTTTTGGCTAAATATAATTCAAAAATGATCAAAAAAAAGCAAGAAAAAAAACTCAGCACCGATGAAAAGATTGATCTCCTGCTCGATTACCAAAAAAAGATCAAACGTTACAATTTAATCCGTATGATCTTTAGTATTCTAGTCTTTTTGATCGTCGTCGTCTTACCTGTAATTGGGTTTGTGTGGCTGAGTGATTACTTTAAGGAAGAGTTGGGCCTTGACCCCAATGAATTTAGAGAAAGCTTGGAGCAATTTCAGGAGAACATGAATAAGGTGGATGATCTATCTAGCTCCAATCTATTTAAAAACCTCTAGGATGAAACCGCTCATTCGATTCAATCGAAGTTATAGTCTTATTTTTGTTCTTGTTCTGTTGATTGAAGTGGCCATAGCCTTTTTTGGGAAGGGCTTTATTCGCTATTTTGTAGGAGACCTACTCATCGTCATTCTCATTTATAGCTTTCTAATGAGCTTCTTAAGGCATTCAAAGTTAAAAATAGGCATCCTTGTGCTCATTTTTGCATTTTTAGTGGAATTTTCACAGTTTTTCACTTCAAATTTAGCCAACTCAGACATCATGACATTGATCATAGGGCACCGTTTTGATGGATGGGACCTATTGGCTTACACAATCGGAATGGGTATGGTTTTTGGGATAGAAATTTTAATTGACATAAAGAAAAGCAAGTGAGGCCATCCCTCAACAAATCAAAAAAGATTGAATCATTATTCCACTCATTCATTTGAAATCAGACTTGAGCGCCGCTTACGCCTCTTCTTCTGTTTTCGAATTTTTTCCAATCTTTGATCTTCCTTGGAATGCGGATTGAGCTTATTCAGTAATTCTCTCAAGGCCAAAATCCGATTCATCGACCGCTCCCGGTGTTTTTGATATTTCACAATGGTGCCCGTCGGCACGTGCTTGAGCTGAACCGTGTTACTGGTTTTATTGATCTTCTGGCCACCCCGACCCCCGCCTCGAACGAATTCCTCTTCAATGTCTTTTAAATCCACACCCACATCACTCAAAAGATTAAGGAGTTCTGAATATTTTTTATCGGTGAGATTGGATTGCGGAGGAAGGTTCATTCAATTTTACTAGATATAAATTCATTTTAGATTAGAAAAGATGGTTTCTGAAATGAAAATCAAATTTTATTTTTGGATAAGGTGGGTTTGATAGAATTGGGGCTCATACTCATACATACACTCTTCAGAGACGCGATGAATCGCGTCTCTGTACAATGGGCCTAATTTAGATTAAATGATCAATTCCCTATCAGAAAAATTTTATGGCCTATATCGCATTGAATCAGCTCGTTTGAATGGATTTGATTATGGCTCAAATGGAGCTTATTTTGTAACGATTTGCACTAAATTTATGCAACCGCACTTTGGCAAAATCAGAAATGGAATCATGGGATTATCCGAAATCGGATGCCGTATTTGGGAATGCTGGCTGGCCATCCCAAGCCACTTTCCCTTCGTGATTTTGGATGAATTTGTGGTGATGCCAGATCATGTGCATGGAATTTTGATGATTGATAAATCAAATGCTTCATCCACCGTACGGACGCAAAATCTTGCGTCTCTACGAATGGAAGGGAATGGGTATCAAAATAAATTTGGCCCTCAATCAAAAAATTTATCCTCCATCATTCGAGGATTTAAAATTGGTGTCACAAAATTTTCTAGAAAAATAAATCCAAAATTCACCTGGCACCCCAGATTTCATGATCGGATCATTCGGAATGAGACGGAATTGAACCGGATCAGAAAATACATTCGGGATAATCCTGGGAATTGGAAGAAAAGAAACGAATAAATTCATCATCCTCAATCCGCACAGACGCAAAATTTTGCGTCTCTACAGTGCAGTGGAATTATTAATTTTCTCCAAAAACCCCTCCTTAAACTCCCCAAACCGATCCGCCTCAATCGCCTCTCGAACCTGCTTCATCATATTCAAATAAAACGCCACATTATGAAGGGTGTTGAGCCTAATGCTAAGCGTCTCTTTTGCTACATGCAGATGGCGAAGATAGGCTTTGGTGAAATTTTTACACGTGTAACACTCACAGTCAGGATCCAGTGGTGAAAAATCTTCTTTGAATTCAGCCCGTTTGATTCGAACGATACCCTGAGAGGTGTAAAGATGCCCATGTCGGGCATTTCGGGTCGGGAGCACGCAATCAAACATGTCCACCCCTCGCTCCACCGCCTCCAAAATATCTTGCGGCGTGCCAACCCCCATTAAATAGCGAGGCATATCTTCTGGAAGAATGGGGGCAACTTCATCCAGAATTTTATACATGGTTTCATTGGGTTCACCCACTGACAAGCCACCAATCGCATAGCCATCAAAGCCAATTTTAATGAGCTGCTCAGCTGATTTTTTGCGCAAATCTGGGTGCATCCCCCCTTGAACAATGGCAAACAATGCCGGTTCGGCATTGGTAGAGCCGCAAGATTTTGCGTCTCTATGGGTC
>JAUHXI010000239.1 GCA_030426875.1 bacterium | reverse complement strand
CACAACCAGTGGGGGGGCTTGCACAGGACTTGGAATGGCCCCAGGTCGAATGGAATCAGTCGTTGGAATCGTAAAAGCCTACACTACTCGGGTTGGAGCCGGGCCTTTTCCCACCGAATTAGGTGAAGTCGAAGGCGAAATGCTACGCGAGCAGGGGGGGGAGTATGGAGCAACCACAGGCCGGCCACGCCGCTGTGGCTGGTTTGATGCCGTTGTGGTTAAAGACACCATCACCATCAATGGAGTGAATTCAATCAACCTGACAAAACTTGACGTATTGACAGGCTTCAAAAGCATAAAAATTGGTATCAATTATTCAATTGAGGAGGAGCTAATCGAATCCATCCCGGCAAGCCTCAGTCGATTTGAATCCGTAAAAGTCAATTACATCGAACTGCCTGGATGGGATGAAGATGTTTCAAAGGTAAGAAATTTTGATGAATTGCCCAAAAATGCCAAAGATTATGTGCTAAAGCTTGAAGAAATCTTAGAAGTACCCATTAACTTTATTGGAGTTGGGGTCAATCGGGATGACATGATTTACCGATAATAAAATGGAAGTACCACGTGTGAGACCTGAAACCTTGAATCAACAATAAATGTTCGACTTTTTTAAAAACAAAGCACAACAAAAAGAGCAGGTGATGCTAGCCCTAGACATTGGAACATCCATTGTTAAAGCCTGCGTATTCACCGTGGAAGAGCGTCAAAAAAAATCGGGTGAAGTGATTGGTAAACGCGCCCACATCAAAGGATTTGGGAAGATTAAACAGAAATTAGGAGACATTCAAAATGGAGTTGTAACTGATATCGCTAGCGTCGTTCACAACTGCAAAGAGGCCATAAGGATCGCCAGCAAACAGGCAGGCATGACCCCCAACCAAATGGTCATGGGGATCGCAGGAGAGTTTGTAAAAGGAGCGACCACCACCATCACCTACACACGCGAAGATCATGATGCCAAAATCAACCTCTCTGAACTGCGTAACATTGTTCACAAGCTTCAGTGGAAAGCCTTTGCGGAAGTTAGAAAACAACTGAGTGAAGAAACCGGTTACCCCGAAATTGATGTCAAACTAGTGAACACCTCCATTGTAGATGTGCGGATCGACGGCTATAAAGTGGTCAACCCACTGGGATTTCAAGGTAAAGGTGTACAAATGTCAATTTTCAACTCCTTTGCACCCCTGGTGCATTTTAGCGCCTTACAAGGCATTGCCGATGAACTAGACATCGACCTGCTTAGTATTGTATCTGAACCCTATGCTGTAGCACATTCATTAGAATCAGAAGATAACAGCCTTTCAGCTATTTTTATCGACATTGGTGGGGGTACCACGGACGTAGCCCTGGTGCAAGACGGGGCCTTGATTGGAACTAAAATGTTTGCTCTGGGAGGCCGAACCTTTACAAAGCGACTGGCAGTGGAACTCAACATATCTTATTTAGAGGCCGAAAAGCTCAAAATCGACTATTCAAATGACTTATTAGAAAAAAAATCAAAAAATAAAGACAAAACTATTGAACATAAAGAGAATATTATAATTAAAAATTGAATAAAATACTAAAAAAAGTAAAAATGAAACAAGATAGAAAGAATATTCTTATAAA
>JAUHXI010000057.1 GCA_030426875.1 bacterium | reverse complement strand
TCAGACATTGCACTGGCTTTGGTGGGTACCAGTCGAGTGGGTAAGCCGCTCATCATTGGGATAAGCAACAAAGACCGCCTGATTTTAAGGGAGAATGCAGGCATTGCTGCCGATGAACCAATTTACATCACTCGAAATCAAGTTAAAGAAGCCATTATTCTAGAAAAGCGCTTCGGAAAAGTAACAGGCCCAGATGGAAAAGCCGAAAAAATGGCCACCCTAAAATTCACCTTCAATGATGGAGAGGTCATGGGAGTCAGTGCGCCAGAATCTGGAGCTCAGGCCATGCTTGCGTGGTGGAAGGGGGTGTCGAGCCACACGTAGCCCACTCACGACCGCGCATAATGCGTGAACCATCCGTTGACCTCCTTTACCTCTCCCTCGCGGGTTTTTAACTGCCCCTCCACCGGCCCGTGAGAAGGGTTTTCAGAAAATTCCGCATCGGTGTTCAGGGTCATTTCAACCCCAAATTCCGGCATTTTGATCACCCATTCGGTTTTAGTTTCTGAAAAATCAACCTCGACTTCAAATGATTTTTGAGTGATATTTTCCTCAAAATCCTTATGTAAGAGCCAGCTGTGAGAACTGTAATTTTCTGGCTGGCTAAAAACCTCCGTTTTGTCAAAATAGTAATAATTTCCATCCTCATCCCACAAATGCATGCTGTCGGTTCGATTGTCCAACGTTTCAATCCCGTCAAAATAAACATACACGCTATCATCCACCGAGTAAGCTTTTTCTAAAACCGCATGAGCTTG
The DNA here is from genome assembly GCA_030426875.1 of bacterium. Taxonomy (GTDB): domain Bacteria; phylum Patescibacteriota; class Gracilibacteria; order UM-FILTER-43-11; family UM-FILTER-43-11; genus JAUHWS01. Next base: position 7,611 of record JAUHXI010000057.1, on the reverse strand, counting down.
TTGAGTCATTCCGTTGTGACTGACCGTAGCCCCTCCCACACTGGTGTAACGGGTGTATTCGGGCGTGTTCTTGGTGAGAAAATCACCCTCCAAGCCGCTCAATTCAACCTCAAACACTTCGCCATCAACGAGCACCGAAAAGGCATAGGTTTCGCGGGTGGAAAGGTCTTCAAATAGTTCATTCTCCCAGGTTTCCAAGAATTTGAAGGTGTGGGGCGCCCGTTCAGGGTAGATTTCTTGTGCAAAGTCAGAATAATCTCCTTTCTCATCCTGATACCTCAGATAATAATAGTGTTGAAATCCAGTGTGGTCCTCCAGCTCTCGACGGTTCAGGTTCACCTCCAAAAAAACAGGCTCTTTCTCATTAGGAATATAAATGGTGACCGTGTCGCTGTAGTACTCTCGGGGTTGCCCTCCACCGTTTTCAGACGTTTCAATTCCAGTTGAATCAGTCTCACCTCCAAGACCTTGCTGGCAACTGGCAAGGGTCAAAAGTGCGAGGCCGAAGAGCGTGCTTAAGGTTGTTTTTTTCATGAGGTGGGTATTTCAAATGATTCATTCATCTTATCTTCCGATTCATTTTCATTCTAGCATAGGCTGGACAGGGGGGTGTGGTTTGATTTAATATGCTGTCACTTGTTTTGAGTGAAATTTTTTCTAAATCAAGAGACTTATGAATAACCTATCCCGCTATAAACAATTGAGCATTTTAGCCATTTTCTCTTTTATTCTAGTTGCCTGTGACAGTGCTACGTCCACTTCATCTGAAATAGAGCCGGGAGAAGTTGAAAATGTAAACAAGTCACTGTCACCTGAAGACATTCTAAAAGATGCTCTGACTCATTTTCCAGACCATTACCAAAGGGATATTAGCATCAATATCACCGATGCTTTTTTGGATCCCACTCCTGAGTTTAATATTGAGATCGATAGCTTCATTGACCGGTCAGACCCCGGGGCTATAGAAAGTCAGACAGAGGTGGCTGTGCTGATGCACATGCCAGAAGAAATAGCTGAAACGGTAGGAGTTTTAGGCTATGAGCAACATTTTGAAGGCCAGTTAACGCGTGTGATAGATGAATTGTATTTGAGTGTCAGTAGGTCTGATGTGGAAGTGTTTGGAGATGAGGCAGCCGATCAACAGGCTAAGGCCCAAATCAATCCCTACCAAGACCAAGCTTACAGGGCTTCATTGAATGAATTCCAGTCTTTATTACGGGTTATTTATGGTATAAATCAAGGCTTTTTAGGAGGCGATGAAGAAATTTTATTCAATTTTGAAGAGCAATCTGATTATTTTTATCAAGAGTTGGGACAGGATATCGTTGACACTGAGCTTTTAACCATAGAAAAGGATCACGGTTTGGAAACCATTGAAGCCCTTTCGGGTGAAACTGTAGAAGCACACCATTACGAATTGGCCTTAGATCGAATGGGAGTGTTGGATTTTACAAGCGTATTGAACGAAAAAATCAATTTTAAATCAGCCATACCCTATCATCTTTTCAATTTCACTGATTATTCAAATGAAGCCTATGACTTGCAGGTTTGGATTGGTCAAGATGACCATCACATTTATAAATTACAATTCACCACGACCGATAGGGTGGAGTCTGATCTCATTGTTGAAATCACGGTCCAAAATAAGGTCAGTTGATGTCCCAGAGGATCAATGGAATGAATTTGAAGACACGTTTGGCCCTTTTATGAATGAGGTTGAAAGTCAAATCCCTTACATTCCACGAGAGCCAGAGGAAGAAAAAGTACCTGAATTGCTGCTCGAAAATGGGGATGTGATGACCTTTCAAGGGGATGAAATTGTGATCATAACACCCGATGGTCAGGTGACACCGACACCTGAGTTTGACCCGGAAAGAATGGATAAAATGATTGAAGGCCTTGAGATTGAAGAAGAGATTCTGGAAGAAGAGGGGGAATTTGAGCGTCAGTCTCAAAGAGAATTGTACGAGTCAGTCAGGCTCCCAGAGGATGAAGATGTTTTGCTGTCAGAGCACATTGAAAGTATTGTTGAAAATCCTGAAACGTCAAAATTATTTCAGATCGATGAAATCTGCAAAAAAAATCCTTTCCAAGACACTTGTGATGAAGTGGGGTTTTAAGAGGTTTAACGCCTAAGACTTGCTGAACCACTTTGCAAAAGTGCTCCAACAAAATAAAGGGCCCCCTCTAACCCCCTGAAAAATACTTACTTAGTCTTTAGTCCTCAAAATAATGAGCAAACACTATTTCACCTCAGAATCCGTGACCGAAGGCCATCCCGATAAAATCTGTGACCAGATCTCAGATGCCGTGTTGGATGCGGTTTTAAAGGATGATCCTGATGGGGCTTGCTGTTGCGAAGTTTACACCACCACGGGTTTGGTGCTGGTGGGGGGTGAAATCACCACTAAAACCTATGTGGACATTCAAAAAATAGTGCGGGACACCCTCAAGAATATTGGGTATGACAATGCGGATTATGGGATTGATTATAAGAGCTGCTCAGTTTTGAATGCGATTCATGAACAGAGTCCTGACATTGCTCAGGGTGAAAAAGAGGATCAGAGCCCGCACAAGGCTCAGGGGGCAGGGGATCAAGGCATCATGATGGGCTTTGCTTGCAATGAAACGCCGGAGCTCATGCCGCTCCCGATCACGTTGGCTCACAAGTTAGCCAAACGCTTGGCCTTTGTCCGTAAAGAGGGGATTTTGCCCTATCTTCGCCCGGATGGGAAGACGCAGGTGACGGTGGAGTATCAAGATGACAAGCCGGTGGGGGTTGAGGCGGTGGTTGTGGCAGCCCAACATGATCCTGGCATTGAGTATTCAAACATCCGAGCAGACATCATTGAGCATGTCATCAAGCCGATTTGTGGGGATTTTTTGTCGGAGAAAACTAAATTCCTGATCAATGAAACGGGTAAGTTTGTGATTGGTGGGCCGCAGGGGGACACGGGGATGACGGGGCGGAAGATCATTGTGGACACGTATGGGGGGATGGGGCGTCATGGTGGGGGAGCGTTTAGTGGTAAGGTGCCGAACAAGCAGGACCGTTCGGGGGCTTATATGGCGCGTTATATTGCTAAAAATGTGGTGGCGGCTGGTCTGGCGGATAAGTGTGAGGTGCAGCTTGCCTATGCGATTGGCTATCCGGAGCCGGTGTCGGTGCATGTGACGACCTTTGGGTCGGGGAGGCATTCGGATGAGGCGATTGAGGCGGCGATTCGGGCGACGTTTGATATGTCTCCGGCGGGGATCATTGAGACCTTTGATTTGAAGCGTCCGATTTATGGGGCGACGTCGGTGTATGGTCATTTTGGAAGGGGGGAGTTTCCATGGGAGGGCTTGGATAAGGTGGGGGAGTTGAACAAATTTTTTGATCAAGAGTAAAAAAAGTGTTCAATATTGATTGACAAAAAAAAGTTTTTAATATATTTTGGCATAAATGGTAAAAAAATAAGCTAATGACTCAAGCCCCTCCTACATCGCCGGTTTTGCCTTTATATGAGGGTATCGGTTATAGTGAAATCATCGCTGTTTTGGCGCTGAGGGTAAAGGGTCTTAAAGCTGAGCTAGAGACCTTTCAATCATCTTATTTAGAAGCAGTTGCCTCTGAATCAGAAAGCCTTGAAAATTTGATTTTTGAATTGATTGTTCAAAAGGCTGTGATTGATGGTATGGAAGCATTTGTAAAATTACTAACTACTTCTGGTAAAGGCGGTTTGGCCAATTTGTGGAGTGTAAAGAGTCATTGGAATTTGAATTCAATTGTACTCATTGCCTTGTCAAAGGTGGAGGAGGTTAGAGAATTGGACTTTAAAAGTCCTGAGCCTATTTTACAGGATGCGCTTGCTGTCGTTTTTTCTAGGTTAAAGCAGATGGTATCGCTAGACAATTTGAAATTAGGTTGGGAAAATCTGAACCAGGTGGGTGCACCCAATCCAATCGTAAAATCGCGTCAAAGTCTTGGTGAAACCCTTCAGACTTGCGGCACTTGAGCACAATGTTGTGACAGCCTTTTCAGGGGTTTGTTCATATCATCCTCAATACAAGTATATTTTAAAATTATTTTATACTGATAAATATGTTTTTATAGCTTTATTTAATCTATAAAATTTGAACAAATTTTTTGATCATGAGTAATAAAATTGTTCATTAAAGGGATTGACTTTGACAAGTTATTAATTTATACTTAAATAAATATTCATTTTAAACAAGTGACCATGAACCCCTCCGCTGTCGCCAGTAGACCAAATACTAACCCTCAAGAAGAACTCACTATTGATAAAGTTATGATTGCCTTAGGTGTGATTATGGGTGAGCAAAATATTGAACATGATGAACTGGATGAGGCTAAACTTCTTTCTAGGAAAACAGTATTTGCTGCATTGAGTTTAATGAAAACTAGAATTGAGAGTGGGGCAATGCATTCTTTGTCTGAATTTCTTGATCCAGCGAGTGCTAATCACCTTAATTCAATTCTACTTACTGCTTTGGGTAGCTTGCGGGAAGTGAAATCTTGGGACTGGGTTGATTCCGTACCTGAGCAAGACAAAGCTCGATTAAGAATCTTGAAAGTCGCTGCTTCTAATTTGGCACATTTAATTGCCCCCCAAGAATTAATGAGGGCCTATAATAAGGTTAGCCAAGAAGTGGAGGAAATTGGAAATCACGGTCGTGTCAGCCTTACAAATGCTTTAGATGTTTCTGCTGCTTAAATTTAAAGATGTTTCATCGATATCATTAGTTTCAAACTTGCTTTACTTTGCTATAGATCAAGGTTTTATTAATGTATAAGTTTTTTTAACCATTAATTAAGATTAGGTTAACTTTTTCGCATAAAAAGATGTTATCTTTTTCGATTTGATCCGTATAAGATATCTGATGACTTATTTTAGTTGACAAAACATTAAAAAAGATTAAAATTTATGGCCATGCTCAACTTTATTTAAAGCTCTAACTATTTACCCCCTCCCTCCCATGCCCTTCAAAATTTCCACCCCTCGCTTTTTAGGTAAGCTGCCACAGCGCTTGGCAGTATTCGGTCTGCTCACTGCGTGCAGCCCCACTGAACCTGGTTCTGAATCTGATTCTACTGTGGTCACCTCAGGCACAAGTTCTACCGGTGTTGACTCTGGTACTGGTGAATCGAGTGGTGAAGTGTATGAAGCTCCCTCGCTTGAGGCGCCTGGCATTGGAGAGGATTTTATGGATGTAGAAATAGAAGAGCCATTTGTTTTTGCTCCGCATGGTTGTGTGAATGAGTTGGGGCAAAGAAGGCCGAAAATCGAAGAGGCTGAGCAAGAGGCGACCAAACGACTGATTCGCCACGTGGTTGAGCGCATGAATACAAAAAAAAAGGGGGCGAAAAATGACAGCTTTCTTAAATTGCTCATGCTCGTGGCGTTGCGGGAGGCAAGTTTTCAGAAAGGACTCGTTCACCAGCTTCCGGCTGATCAATGGGGGAGTATAGCGGCTAGAAGAAAAATGAAGCCTAAATATAAGGGTAATTCTCATAACAATGACCCGGAAAAATGGCAAACCTATGGCTTGTTCGGGATGAACTCAAATTACTTCACCATTTTATGGGACAAGCTGGCTGATCCTCGGGTGTTGTGTGATCCAATTGTCGACGTTTTAGCCTATAAACGGGCTGCCGAGCGTGCTCGTAGAAAGCTAGGCACGACGATTAGATGTAAGGATGCTGATGGTGATTTTTATGATTATAAAGATAAGTCAACTTGGATCAATATCCATCGAGCCGTCAGTCGTGGAAGTGCTTGCCCTCATAAAAATGAAGCACATGAAAATGAGAAAAATGATTATTTTAGAAGGCGAGCTGCTCGACTCAGACTTGACCCTGATGAAGTGGTGACATCAGCAATGCTTGGCGAAGAGCCTGATGCCAGCCTTGATGGTGAGAAGTGGCCGGATCAAGAGCACATGGTGATGGGGTTGTGGGGGGAGATTAAAAAGGTTGAAGCTGAGTTGGCTGCTGAAGAAGCTGAAAAAGCCAACTCAAAAGACTAATTGACTTGTGGGTTTACAATGTGTGCAACTCTTCGTAGGTACCAGGCATGCCTGTTACCTACAGAAAAATTTTCAATCAATACTCCACCCGCTCCACCTCAATTCTCTCACCCAAAAACCGTCCTCCCAACTCCCCAAAACGCTCCGGAGAATCCGTGGTCACGTACTTCCGCGTGCCATTTTTTGACAGCTTCTCCAAAAGTTCGGGATGCTGCTCAAAATAACTCCTCATCGCCATCACTGAGGCCTTGGACGACGAAATGACCCTGCAATTCTTCCCCATCATCCGCTCAATCTCTTGCTGGAGCAGGGGATAGTGCGTGCAGCCCAAAATGAGCGTGTCGATGTGGGCGTGCTTGAGGGGTCTTAAATAATTCCTCAAAATCATGCGAGTGGCCGGGTTTTTGAGCATGCCTTCCTCCACCAGTGGCACTAAAAGAGGGCAGGCTTGAGGGTAAACTTTCACTTTTTCTCTCGCCCGTTTGTCGTTGGGCTGGTAGCATTCGCTGTGTTTCTCGAGTTCCCGTTCATAAGCCCCCGAGGCGACAGTGCTCCGTGTGCCAATCAAGCCAATGTTTCCAAAACGGCTTTGACCCAGGGCTTCTTGCACCGCCGGAATCAAGACCCCCAAAATCACCGGCCTGCCTTCATATTTTTGCTGAACCGCTCGCAGCGCATCCGCACTGGCCGTGTTGCAGGCCACAATGATCAACTGACAACCTTGTTTCACCAAAAAATCCACCCCCTTCATGGTCAATTGCTCAATGCGTTCCTTACTGTGAGGTCCGTAAGGATTATTCGCCTGATCACCCAAATACAAATAGTCGAATTCAGGGTATTGCTTCAGGTATTCCTTCATGACCGTCAGGCCGCCGAAGCCGGAGTCGAAGATTCCTATCATTTTTGAGGGGTGAGGGGTTAGGGGGTAGCGGTTAGCTTTTTTTGGAGTGAGAATAGCATTCGATCCAGTTCACTCCCTTCTTCCAAAATCGCTTCGAGCTGTTTCTCTTTTATAAAGCTCAGCTCTTTTGAAAGTATAGCTTGAGTTTCAAGTTCTGCCAATGATCCTTTTGAGATTGAGAACCCCCTACCCGGACCAGAAGATTTTTCTCTTGAAATTTCTTTACCTCAACCCATCTCCACCCTCAAATCCCCATTGAATACTCTAGTCCCTCATGTTACCTCATTTTTTGTTTTTTTTCTTTGCTTCATTTTTGACCGCAAAAACGAAGCAAAAACGGCTGGGGAGAACACGAGGTGGAATCATCTTTATTTCCTTTATTCATTGTTTTACCCGCTCGTTTCTCTCCAGACTCCTGAAATGTCCGGGAAATCAACTCTTATTTTATGGGTTTTGGAATGGTGTTAAGATTTTCATTTAGAATTTATTCAAGTGAAAAATCTCCTGCTCGTCTACCCCCCTTCGCAAGGGGGAAATTTGGTAGATCCCCCTCTTGAGAAAGATGGTAGGGGAGATTTTTACAATGAGCTTCTCATTTATAATTGCTTTGGAAATTGGAAAGTGGTGAGTATTGGAGTGAATTGAGCCTCCTAGGTGGGGAGGTGTTAGGATGTCCCGGC
>JAUHXI010000238.1 GCA_030426875.1 bacterium | reverse complement strand
AAATGGTGAATCAAAGTCACTACTAAATATATCACTGATCACAACTGACGTGTCAGGATTGGCATCGATTTTTTCCCCGTCATAATAAACGGCTGAATCATCTTTGGCATAACCGGCAGACATGACTTGGAAGGTTAAGGGGGTGGCACTTTCGACCGTTTTTAGAACATATTCCTCCACTTCTTCGTCGTAATCTATTTCGAGTAGATATATCTGATCTTTATCTCTTCCGTAAAAAAAATCGATCAGCTCAAATGAATCCAAGTCAATGCCTGTTATTATTTCACCATCATTGTATAAATGATTTTTGTCTTTGGCATATATCTGATCGGGTAAATCATCTACTAATTCATAAAGTAGCTCATTATTTTCGCTCCAACTTTCAGGAATGGGCGGGATTCCAATCACCTCAAAACTATCTCGGTCTGCGGATTCAAACAGGTCTTCCATGTAATAGATGTGCTGATCGTCACGACCGTACAGCGAAATTTCGAATGGTGTATTTTCACCTTTTAATACTTCAAAACTATCGGGATTAGCCCCTTCGATTTCCCACTCGATAAAATAAACCCTGTTGCCATCCATGGCGTAAGGGAAGCCCAGTGATTCAAAGCTACTGGGGTCTGCGTCATCAATTGCATATGGGCCACTGGTAAAAACATGCTCTGAATCTTTTGAATACAAGCAATCAATCATTTCATAACTATTAGGGTCAATGTGATCTAAGTTTGACCAGCCAAAGTCACCTTCTAACCAAAGTAGCCATTCTTCGCATATAGTACTTTCTTCGGACGTGGCTTCTCCGTTTTCGTCAAAGTGAATCAAGTGCTTTTCGTAGGTGTCGCTATCCTCGTTAAAGCCAGTTCCAAGGGCAATCATACCCCCATCATCCAGCAAACAAAAACCATTCAGTTTAAAAATGAAATCTGTTTTTTCTGAGTAGGGCCCAAAATAATCCTCTTCATTCGAGTGAGTGATAAACTCAACATCATAATTCATTTTAGCGTAATCCAAGATGGGCTGAGGCGTGGTTGCGGTGTGGCTATAGCAAGGATAGCTTGAGCTCAGCAGGTGATCTTTTTCTTGCTCTAAAAACAGTTGGTCACGTAGGTAATCGTTGTAGGTGTCCCAATTGTTTTGTTGAGTGAGCAGGGCTTCAAAAAGATAATTAGCTGTTTTAGCTCTGGTAGAATGGTTAAAGTTGTCCGTGTATGGATAGAAATCAAGATCGCCAGCGTACAAACCTTTATTGAGTGAAACTTGATAATAAGGTTTATGCCATTTGGCATCATCTCCATAATCGGCTATGTTTTGTTGAGTTTGAAATTCAATATCTTCAGGAAATAAGGGGTATAAAATCATTTTCATGATTTCAGCCTCCTTGGCCTCATTTTCGGGATGGAATACATTGCCCTCATATCCCTGAACCCACCCTTGCTCTGTGGCATAACAAACGTATGGTGCAAACCATTCATCTTTAACATCAGCGTAACAATTCTGATATACTGCTGGATCAGGTTCGATTTCTAAAGCTCTGACCACAATAGCCATCAATTCCCCTCGTTTTAAAGGGGTATCGGGTTGAAATGAGCCATCAGGGTGGCCTAGAAAAATTTCATTTTCAAAAAGATATTCGGCAGCGGGA
>JAUHXI010000056.1 GCA_030426875.1 bacterium | reverse complement strand
TTTCCAGTCTCGATAGTGCCTCCTTTTTCAAATTTGACATGAAAGAGTTCATGCGTGATTTGTCGCTTGAGTTCTTTAGTTTTTTTAGCATCTTCATCTGTTCCTTGAGCCTCAAGAATGCTCTGGTCGATCAAAATGTACCACTCGTCTCCCCGCTGCAGGTAGACCATTTTTCCTGTAGTATGCTTTTTGTAGCGTTCAAATTCACTTGAGGGGATGACCTTAGCATGTTGATTCTTGTTGCCCTTAATTGGACCGTTGCCAATTCGATGGCCTGGATCCATATATTCAAGTCCGATTGTGTCACTTAATACATTGAGGACAGCTTCTATGTTTCTGGCTTGATCCAAGCCTTCAATGGCATGATGAGCATTTTGAGCGGATTCATAACCGGGATCATCAACGATTTCTGAATAAAGTTTGATGTTGCAGAGGGGTGCTGTATTGCTCCAATATTCAATCTCTCTGCTCAATTCTTCTAATTCAGAGGCAGACATGCTTTCTACATCTCTAATTTTTGCGCCTATTATGGCTATTTTTTTTCGTGTTTCACTATCTTTATTCCCAAGTGCTTTTATTCCGCTGATTTTTTTTGTGACCTTGTCAGGATTTTCACCTTCTTCCAATAATTTTTTATAGATTTTAGCTATCAACTCATCATTGATTGCCTCTAAATTCTCGTTTAATCGGTTGTAACCAACCTTTAGATGAGTTGTTGTTGCTGGTCTTTTTTCGTTGAAAGCTTTTAAGTCTTTTTTCTTTACCTCTAAATCCTTTTTAAATTCATCTAAATTTTGGTTCAGCTGTCTCAGTTTTTTGGTGTCTGTCTGAGTTCTGTCTAGGGCAAAAAAATTGAACTCCTCCAGTTTTTCTCTGAAATGTTGTATGTCCTGCTCACTAAAATCGTTTTCGGTGCTTAAGCTATCAATTTCTCTTTTAATTTCCTTTGATTGCTGCTTAAGGCGCTCATACATTTTTTGAAGCCTGATGTCCTTGGCCTCAGTGATAACTTGCTTTAATCTTTCCAAGCTTCCCAAGTCTACAAAATCAGTCAACCGACCATAGTCTCTTTCATAGTGATCTCTGGCTTTACGCGTCATCCAGTCTTGAGCTCCATCTTTGATTTCATTTTTTAGTGTTTCAATTCTAATTTCAATTCTAGATCTTTTTTTGTGCGCTTCACTCGTGCTAATTTCCCCCGTGATCTCAAAAGAATTAACCCTTGTTTCTTCAGCGTTTAAACTGTCTATATCCCTAGTTAATTCAGCCACATGGCTGTTCCAAGCTGCATTGACCTCTTTGGCTTGTGTGTGTCTGAGTCGACCTCGATACAATGCACCAAAGGTTACATCGGTTGCATTCATACTTTCTTCAAGGGCTTGAATTTCGCCTTTTAGTTTATCACTAAGGAACTCATATACATCAGCATTTTTAAGGGAGTAGATGTCCGTTGGATCAAATTTTTCAGAATAAAGCCTTTCTAAGAGATGATCATAATGATCTATTCTATCTCCTGATTCGCTAAATTCATGTGTGGTGCCAATATTGGAACTTAGAATTTGAAGTGCTCTAGCGTTTTCATGTAGCAATAAATTTTTTGTTTGATCAAAATTTGATCGCTTAACTCCATCTAATATGCGCCGCTTGTCCCTAATTACCTCCACAATGCTTACGAGCTCATTTTTTAATGCACCTGGATTTTTAGCTTTTTCTGGGTCGTCTTTAAGTTCTTCAAATCGTCTTTCAAGTGTGGTAATCTCAGTCTCAATTTGATGAATTCTTTCAACTTGAGATGATACAGCTTCTCGATAACCACTGTAGGTATCCACATAAACTTTCAATCCAGCGCTCCAAAACGAGTTATTTTTAAATCCTCCTTTTCGATACGCATGGCCTATGATTCTGGGCAATTGAAACATGGAATTTAATAAATCTTTATATTATAGCAAAAAAAAGCCTAAAAATCAAGAGTATTTGGCTTCTTTTAGGCCTCCTCTAGCCCCTCCAAAGGAGGGGGACTTCCCAAAAAACCAAAGCACCTTAATGAGGCCTTGGGTCGATTAATATTTTTTGGCAGCGAAGGGGGCTGCGGTGCGGGACATGGGGGCTAAGTTAGAAGGTAAAACTCGCATATCCACATGCATCATTACATTTTTAGTTAAGATTGTCAATTACTATTTGACAGAAGATAAATTTAGTCCTATTATGGAATAAAGTAAGCCAAAATCATGAGTTTACAAAGCCTTCCATCAACAGAAAGAATAGTTTTCACTGGCATTTCTGAAAGCTTAACCCCTGAAGGGATCCAGTTCTTTTGCGAACGCATTCAAGATTTCATCCAGCAAGGACGAGAAAAGGTCTCTCTTGTCTTGCAAGGCAAAGCCCTCATCAGCTCAAATGGCTGGATTATTCCTCGAGCAAGATTTCCAAGTCCATTTGATTTCAATATGAAATTAACTCAGGGGCTTTTTGACCTAGACATGCGGTACTGTGAAATGGATAGAAAGGGTTTAATGGCTATGTTTTGCCGGACTCCAAAATTGCAAGTCAAAGAGTCTCATCTTGGGTTTTTTGCAAGAGATAAAGTTTCCGAACTTGCCATTACACATCCTGGACCCTTTCCTGAACCCCTAGGAAATATTCTGGTTAATAATGGCTACATTCCGTGTCAAGATAATAATCTTGAACACAGAAACTTAAAAGATAGGGTTCAGTCAATTACAAGCTTTGCCCTAGGAATCACCAGTGGCGATGAAAGGTTGTTTTACCAAGATAAATACTGCGGTGATCTTATTGTCTTTTGTGGAGGAGAGATCTTTTTCCACTCACCCAATGACAACAATACAAACGAGTTGCCAGGAGGCTTCAGGGCATTATCTGACAATCCTGAAATTTATAAAGAAGCCAAAAATAGGGGTTATATTTAAACAAGTCAGCCCATCTGCTTCATTCTTTTAAATGTGATAATCCTTCCACGATTTCAAAGCTTCTTTCTGATGCCCCAAAACCCCATTCTGAATTGCCAAAAGAGGCAAAAGTGCACACTTGCTCCGCCGCACACTGATCTCAATCCCCAAAACCTCATAAAGCTCATCTTTGCTAAAATTGAGAATGTCTTCCATGTTCATCCCCACAATCACATCCCCCAACATGTCCGCCGACGCCATCGAAATCGCACAACCATTGCCTGAAAAACTGTAGACTTGTAAAGACGCAAGATTTTGCGTCTCTACAAATTTCATCCCCACTTCCACTACATCCCCACAAGAATGATTAGCCTCTTTGTGAATCACCAAATTCAGCTTACCGCTACCCGCTACCCGCTTACCGCTTAGGTTAAACTTGTCCTTATAAAAAGGTTTCTTGTAGCGATCCAGTATATTTTGTGCGTAAATGTCCATGGTACACATTGTCATCTCGACCTTGTGGAGAGATCTCTTGCAGTTGACTCAATTCTTCTTCGCAAGATGAGATTCCTCGATTTCACTCGGAATGACGGGTGGATTATTGATTAAAGTATTCATAAACCTCCTCCAGCCCTTTCACCAACTTATCCACCTCTTCCACTTCATTATAGAACGCAAAACTGGCTCGAGCGGTGGCGGGGAGTTCTAAATAGTCCATCAGGGGTTGAGTGCAATGATGCCCAGCCCGGATGCAAATCTGCTTCTGACTCAGTCCTTCTGCAATGTCGTGGGGGTGCACGCCGTCTATGGTGAATGAAATGATGGAACCTCTATTTTTCATTCCCTGTGGCCCAATTAATTTTAAGTAGGGGAGTGCTTTGAGTTTTTCTAGAGCGTACTCAGTCAACGCTTTTTCTTGTTTTTGGATGGTCTCAAATCCCACTGAATTAAGATATTCGATGGCCGCCTTAAAAGCTGTAACACCAGCAATATTCGGTGTCCCCGCTTCGAATTTATTGGGAATATCGCCGGCGATAAAACGGTCTTCAAAGACCTGTTGAATCATCTCGCCACCCCCTAAAAATGGGGGCATTTTTTCTAGCAAGTCTGATTTTCCGTACAAAACCCCAACGCCAGTGGGTCCGTAAAGCTTGTGGGCCGAAAAGACTAAAAAATCAGCGTCCAACTCCTGTACATCGATGGGGGAGTGGACGGCCATTTGGCAGGCGTCTATTAGCACTTTGGCTCCCACTTCATGCGCTTTTGTGATGATGGGCTTAAGATGAGTGATCACCCCGAGACTATTGGACATGCCTGTCAGTGAGACTAACTTTGTTTTTTCAGTGATTTGACTCTCATCAAAAATCAATTGCCCGCTTTCATCGATATCTAAATACTTGATTTCGATTCCGATTTTCTCCTTCAGTTGAAGCCAGGGGATCAGGTTGGAGTGATGTTCCAATTTGCTGAGTAAAACCTCATCACCGGCTTTCAAAAAGGTTTCGCCCCAACTCCGGGCCACCAAATTGATTGATTCAGTCGCGTTGCGGGTGAAGATGATTTCGTGCTTGTGCTTTGCTCCAATAAAGTCAGCGACGGTTTGCCGAGTGGCTTCGTAGGCGACAGTGGCTTTTTCGGCTAAAAAATGAGCACTACGGTGAATGTTGGCATTTTCATTTTCGTAATAATATCTCAAAGCCTCCAAAACAACTTTTGGTTTTTGGCTCGTCGCAGCAGAATCCAGGTAGACGAGGTTTGGGTTGGTGATGAAGATGGGAAAGTCCTGTCGGAAATTCAAATTTTAAATTTTAAGTTTTAAAATCTTAAGAGAGAGGATAGCTTTTTCATTTTACCATAAAAGAATGGCTGGAAATTCCTTTTTAAATCCACTTAACTGTTATTCCACATTGGCTGAGAAATCACTTGATCCAGGGGAGTGGCTCATCTCTTTTAAGGCTCGGCGCGTAGTCTAAAAAGTAGTAATTCATTAGGATTTTTCCTTTTTTTTCAGCCTTGGTATCCATTTTCCTTCCTATATGAATGCAAACGAATACTATGGCAAGAAACCAGACCATAGATACACTAAAAATTACTATCTCTGAGCTTTTTAGCATTATTGCTAGTATGGCGATCGGAAGAAGGCCGAGGGTGGCAACCATGCCTCCAATAAACATTCCAAGCCAGCTATAAAACCCCCGTGCATGGATGTTGTGTTTTTTTCTGAGGTATGCCTCAAATATTTTTAATCGTTTTGCTAAATACCTTCGTTTGTTTCTCACCTCCTTTTGTAGATCTAGGCTGTCTAACTTGGCTTCGATGGCATATTTTTTTTCGCTTGTTAGGTTTAGCTTTTCTAGTTCTGTGAGGAGTAAAACAAAGCGTTCAAACAGGCTGATGGCATGTTTATTAGGGTCGTATTTAACATGTCCCTCTCCCCAGCCATAGCCATGCGAAAAGTGATCCATTACCTTCTCAAGTTTCGTTAGCTTGGCCTGTGAGGTGCTTTGAATGAGGCCCTTTAGATAATGAATGATTTGGGAGATGGTCATTCGAGTTTGTTTAGATTACATGCTTATTATACTCAGAAACAGGCTTAATTTGAAGCTTTGCCATAGCCTAATCATTTGTCATTTTTTTCTTATCCTTCATTTCTTAAAAAAAGGGGGCGCGCGCTGAAATATTTAATGAATCGATTGTAAATTTACTCCAGAAAGAGGGCATTAATGAACAGTTCTAAGTCTAAATTCTAGAAATCGTTTGAATGATTTTATCAAAATAACCATCGTTTTGATGCCACCCTCGCATGTCACGCAAGGCGATGATTTGATCTTCATGCTGAAGGATGATGGCAACACCTTCACCTTCCATGGTGTGAACACCGTGTATCTTTTTTCCCTTAAGGCCATTCACTTCAATGTCTTGAATGTCACCGGTAGCCGAAAAATAATCTGTAGCCCAGTCGATACCGCTAATTTCTTCGTTAAAATATTGCTCTAGTGGAAGCTGCTTTGGATTGGGATAAATGATGAATTCCATTTCTCCATAATCCCCATTGCCCTCTAAATTGGAGGTAAAAGTGCTGCCAGGAAATTCTTTAGAAGGGTTAAAATCCCATTCTTCCGGGATCAGCACCTTCCAACTGCCAATCTGAATGGGCGCATTCAACTCATAGTCATTTAATTCCGCTTTTATACTGCTATGTATGTTGATTTCAGCCGTGGCCAAGCCCTCACCATCCTGTCCAATGTCAACAAAAAGCAGTGTTTCAGGGTGGGTGTCATTTGTTAAAAAATAACGAACTCCATTTGCTTCAGCATAATCTTGGGGGCAATTGATAGAATTTTTCCAAGACGGTGAGGCTTGGTCGTTACTTTCTGGTTTTGGATAGGATATTGCTGCCATTTGATAACCCATTTCTATTCTTTCAGAATCATAAAAAGGGTTGCCTGGATCGTCATATAAAACTGCAAAACATTCAGACGAATCGTAGTCTTTCAAAAACTGCTCTTCAATTGCCTCGGTGATGCTCTGAGAGGAGTCCTTCACAAATACTTCAATACTTTGATCACCGAAAGTGAGTTCACTCCTTGATTCCCGAATTTTACTATTTTCCCATCCTTCATAATTAACTGTTAATCCCAAGGCTTCTGAATAGTGTGTTTTACTTTCAGGTTGCCCCTCAATCACTTCAGCTTGATCAATGACGTCAGATGTTTCAATTTCTATGTGCTCTTGTTGGCATCCAGCCAATGTAAGAATAGCGAGTGGGTAGAAGAGTAGTTTTTTTGAGGGCATGTTTAAAAGTAATTATACAAATAATTATTTATACTCTTTATAGTATAGTAAAGAATCATTGTCAATGAAAATAAATCAACTTTTTTAAATTTATTTCTGGAATTTAACATGACCATAAAATAGTTTACAGTTTACAGTAAACTGTAAACCATGTTATAATGAGGTATGAAAACCAATACAGCAATTAAAATTCGGGACTTTATAAAAAAGAAGAAACAGGTGACCGCTAAAGAGATTGAAGATCACCTCATGATCTCTCGCCAAGCGGTGCACCGTCAATTGAGGAAGTTGGAGGAATCTCATTTGATCGAAAGGATTGGAACAGCTCCTAAGGTTTATTACTATATTCCTGATACTGAAGTTGTTGACTCTCAGATTCAATTTCCAGCTCGAACAGCGGAGTTCATTCAAGAAAATTACCTTTATATTTCTCCTTTGGGTGCGGTGCGGCCGGGGGTTGAAGGGTTTTTGGAATGGTGTGAGTCTAGGAAGCAAAGCCCTAAAAAGACGGCTGAAGACTATGTAAAAACTTTAAAAGAATACCAGGCGTACAAAAAGAGTGGATTGATCGATGGTTTGCCAAAAGCCAAGTGCACCTTTGATAAAGTATATTTGAGTAGATTGTTTTATCTCGATTTCTACAGTATTGAGCGATTTGGAAAGACGGAATTGGGGCAGTTGCTTCTATATGCCAAGCAAAGCCAGAATAAGCGCTTCATTCGGGATTTGGGGCTTCAAATCAAATCCAAAATTCAGCAACTAGTTGAAACATTCGAAATTGATGCGGTTTGTTTTGTGCCTCCAACGGTTAAGCGTCAGGTTCAATTGATGACAGAGCTTGAAAGGCAACTTAGGCTAGACCTGCCTTCTGTTTCGATCGTAAAGGTGAGCAATGCCATCGCCATCCCACAAAAAACCCTGAGTAAGTTGGCCGATCGGGTTGAGAATGCCAGGCGAACGATTGTAGTCGATGAGAAACGCACCTATAAAAAAATCCTGCTGATTGACGATGCGGTGGGGTCCGGAGCGACTTTGAATGAAACTGCGAAGCAGTTGAAGGAGAAGGGGATTGCCCAAAAAATAATTGGCCTGGCTTTGGTGGGCAGTTTTAAGGGCTTTGAGGTGATTAGTGAGGTGTGATCAGTGATTTTCTCTCAGCCTTTACTTAGGGTTAGTGTAGCGTTTACTCTACGCTTAAATGCCATTTGATCCTCACTATCACAACCAATACGTTCTGGCTTGATGCACTGGGCGATATCATCTTCATCAAGAAATTCTACAACGAAAAAGTCTTTTGGCTCTTGGGATTCCTCAAGCATAAAAGCAAATGGGCCGCGTTCATTTTCTTTGATCTCTTCAAGGAAGTAGCAGCCAGCCTTCTTTATAAAAAAGTGAGCCACTTTATGATTTACAGCCCAACTGGCAATAAATTTGTAGCCCAGTCCTTTTGTCTGCTCAGCTAGATTATCTCTAAACAGAGTCGCAAAACCTGTTCTTCTTAAATTTGGATGCACTTCAAGTAGTGAGAGGTATAAGGTTTTATCTGATTGTTGCTCTAGGCAAACTTGAATGAGAGGAGTCCGATATTCGCCGTTATCGTTTTCTTCGAAGTTATATTTGTTTATGTCATCCACCTCAAAAAAGCGAAAGTTCCTTTGAATGTGATTCAAGTTTTGCCAGTCACTTCCAAATATAAAACAGGTTATTTTACCGGTTTCATCTTCTCTGAAAAAAAGCTCCAAAGGTTCCATTTCACGCATTCTATCAAGCAGATCAGACGGAAAAAGCTGCTC
>JAUHXI010000055.1 GCA_030426875.1 bacterium | reverse complement strand
GGCCACCCGCTGACGCTCCCCACCCGAAAGCTTTATGCCGCGCTCCCCCACAAAAGTTTCATATTGTTGTGGGAAATTTTGAATGAACTCGTGACAATTCGCCATTTTTGAAGCCATGATCACCTCCTCATCCGAGGCATCACGGCGGCCATAGCGAATGTTGTCCATCAAACTGCGATGAAAGAGGGTGGGATCCTGTGGTACAAAGCTGACACTGGCTCTAAGGCTGTCTTGAGTCACTTGTGCGACATTCTGTCCATCAATCAAAATTTCACCCTTTTGGATGTCAAAAAAGCGCATCAACAGCTTGGTGATCGTACTCTTGCCACCACCGGAGGGACCAATGAGGGCAATTTTTTCACTGGGCTTGATCGATAAATTAAAGTCATGAATGATGGAGCGCTCTTGATCGTAAGAGAACTCCACCGCTTTCAATTCAATTTTTCCCCGTGTTACCGAGATTACTGGGGCATTCTCAACATCTTTGATTTCGTGAGCTTCATTTAGAATCTCAATCATTTCCTCCGCATCCGCCAAGCGCTCATAAAGCTCTCGAATGATGCGGCCAAAATTCCAAAGCTGAATGAAAAGATCGATCAAATATGCTTGAATCCATACAAAATCCCCCACGGTCAGCAGGTCTTGCTTCCAATATTTAATGGCAAAGTAAAAAATGATGAATTCCAGCATGATCATGAAGAACGTCTGAACGGCTTCGGCAATACTCCCTAAATTCCAACTTTTCTTATTTTTTTCAAAAGCATCTTGAGTGACGGCATTAAAATTTTTAGCCTCCCAATCCAGACTGGCAAATAATTTTACATTGATATTATTGGTCAACATGTCAGCCAAGGTGCCTGAAATTTTTGTATCAGCCTTAGCCTTAGCCACATCAAATTTTAATTTGTAGTGTGAGAAAAAATAATTGAATCCCACAAAAAATATAGTCCACACCAACATTGCAACTCCAATGACAGGCTGAATGTAGAATAAAATCCCAAAAATGATCACCACCCGTAAAACAAGCGGAATTAAATCCCAATAAATTTTGTCGGAAATGCCTTCAAAAGCCCTGGCTAAACGGCCAACCTTTCGAACCAAGGAACCCATAAAATGATTGGCGAAAAAACGGTAAGAATGATTTTGTAAATACTCCGCCCCTTCATTCATGATATTGGCCATCACTCGAGGTTGAAAAAAATCATTAGAAAAATTAGTGATGCGCCAAAATACCCATTGAACACCATAAATGCCAGCAATGATCGTAATGATTCGAATCAATTGAGGAGCAAGTTGCTCTGGAGTCTGATCTGATACCAATAAATCAAAAAAGAGTTTGTAGAAATAAGGAACCACCAAACTTAAGCCAACCGCCATAATCAAGGCAAAAATCATCAAGAAAGCTAGACCTTTATAAACCTTGATATGCTTCCAAATGAACTGAAATGTGCGCTTAGTGTTGAGTTTCATTATAAATGATAATACTTGGGCCATTATTTATAACATATTTTTATCTATCTTACTTGAAAAAACCACTCACGTGAGAAAGGAATTAAATTTGCACACGCTAGCCAAAGGGCGTACAATTCAAGGGTCTTCACCTTTGATCACAACTAAAAAACAAAAATGAACATCAATTTGAGCTGGGACCTGTTTGTCATCGTTTTCTTTGCGGTCATCATCGCTTATAGTTTTATTGTGGGCCGAAACAAGACGCTCAAAATCATCATCGCCACTTACATTGCCATTTTGGCTGCGGATGGCATTGGAAATCTGATCAAGCGCTATCTGATTGAAGAACCGAGCCTGAGCCCCCCCATTCAAATCACGAACCCAGAAGTAGCACTAGTGATCATAAAAATCTTCATTTTTGTCGCTACCATTGTCCTGGTGACCACTAAGGGGCGTTTTAATTTAAAAATGAAAAAACCCAAGTCCACCCTAACAGGAGTTGGTTTAAATTTCTTGTACGGCATTTTGAGCGCCGGCCTGATCACAAGCACCATTCTGATTTATACATCTGGGGCTTCTTTGCTAGAAAATGGGGGAGGTTTGATGAATGCAACAGTGATGAACATGTACAACAATTCGGTAATGGTGCAATATGTGATCAATTATTACAACATCTGGTTCGCTCTGCCTGCTGCTACTTTTTTGATTTCAAGTTTTCTGGGGGATGGAGATGAGTAAAAACCCTATTTTAAAGATCTCCTCCAACCCTCCCAAAGGGTGAGAATTTTTGTTTGAAAAATGCTCTCAGACCCCTTTATTAAAGGGGTGGGATTGAATGAAACGAGGTTTTTTTAAGTCTAAAATAATTCAGTTGACTTTTAAAGACCCAATGAGTAATATAATTGGGCTTTTTTACCTCCCCATTCACCAATTTGGGGAAGTAAAGAAAGGTCCCAAAACTGAGAATTTGGTCATGGAATTTATTCCAAATTCAAAAAAATCGGGGCCCCCAAAAAATGCGAGGCGAGGGTTCTTAGCTTTCTGCTATAGGCAGAAAATAAGAAGTGAGGAGGGTATTTTATGGGGAGAGGCGGAGCTCACGGAAGCTGCAGTTCAGTGCGACAGCACTTAACGGAAGCTGTAGTGAAGCGACGACGAGACGAGGGTCAGTAGCTCAGTTGGTAGAGCAGAGGCCTTTTAAGCCTTTGGTCCTGGGTTCGAGTCCCAGCTGACCCACCATCGCAAAAGCATGCTTCGGCTTACGAATGAATCTCTTTACAGAGCTTCCTTCTTCAGTCTACGCATGCTTTTGCTCTTTCCCCACAAAATACCCTCCTATCATTTGCTTTGCAAAGCCCCTGCCTCGCATTTTTTGGGAGGCCCGTTTAGCTACAATTTAGCTGCAGTGCTCCAGCTTACGAATCCGTCTCGTGTCCGAGCTGGCTTCTTCAGCTTACGCATGAATCTGGGCCCCTCCCCCATAAAATACCCCTCCGACTCGTTTCACTCGCCCTCACCTCGCATTTTGTGGGGGGCCCTTTAGCTGCACAGGGACTTTCCCGAAGGCGAGATTCGCGAATCTCGCCTTCGGGAAAAAATCGCCCCCAATCAAATGAATCTTGGGGAATCCTCAAATAATTACGTAATTAATTACGTAATTATTTGAGGAGGTAGAAATTGAGGTTCTGGAACCTCAACATTGAGAAATAAGAAAAGCCTACACATGCTGATCCACCAAAATCGCATTTCCATCCGGATCCATCAACGTGAAACTCGCCGGACCTGAATCTGAGTTTTCATCGACCTCAGAAACAAGCTCAATCCCCTTCTCTTTCAATTCCTTTTGAAGTTCGCGAATGTCAGTGAATGAATCCAATTTTTCTGCTTCGCCATTCCATCCAGGATTAAAAGTTAGAATGTTGTTGTCGAACATGCCCTGGAAAAGTCCAATCACACAACTCTCATTTTTCATAATGAGCCAGTTTTGGGATTCATCGCCTCCAAAAACGGTGAAACCGAGTTTTCCGTAGAAGGCTTTAGATTTTTGAAGGTCTTTGACAGAGAGGCTAATGGAGGAAGTGCCGAGTTTCATGGTTTTTGGGGTTAATTTTTAATGTGTTTTGAGTATAGCAAAAAAAGTGGTCTAAATATCTGGAAATTTAGAGACCCATTTTCACCAAAATTAATCTTGCATTACAAAGTACTGTGTATTACAATTATTCTAGATCTTAAAAATTAATTCAAAATCCATGAAAGTCAAAAAAGAAGATAAAGATATAATTGAAAAGGAAGAAGTTGCTAAAAGAAAGCCTCGAGAAAGGGGTACTTTTAGACGCCTCCTCCTTGGAATTGTTCATTTCATTGAAATGTTCTTACACTACCTCCTCAAATTCGTCCTGGGCATCCTCACCTTCATCGAAAAATTCGTCAGAGCGGTGGGTCTATTGATCATCGCAATTCCTATGGCCATCATTCTATTGGCAGGAAGTGTTTATTTGATCAACAGCGCCTTTGGCATTCAAGACAGTCCCGCGTTTCAAAATGCCCGTGAGCAACTTGGCCTCATCTACAGCATTCATATACACGATGAACTGCTGGAATTAGAAGAGAAAATTGGCGAAGAGGATTTTATGAGGATTCAAGCTGAATTAGAGAGTGAGATTGAAATCATCAAAGGCGATCCCGGTCAAGATTTCGAGGAGGAAAATGTGGTCACACCAGATGGACCAAGTGAAATGGAAGATGAAATTGAAGCCATCAAAGAACAACTCGAGGCGATTCAGGAGACATTGGAGGAGCTTGAAAGCTAATCCTCAAAAAAAGAAGGCGACGTTACTATAACGTCGCCTTCTTTGGGATTTGAATGAATAAACCACTGACCACTCACCCCTGACCGCTACTTAGGCTTTGCCTAAGGTCTCCTTCCCCTTCTCCCAACCAACCGGACAAAGGTCACCCGTTTGAAAGGCTTGGACCAAGCGAAGGAGTTCGTCCACATTTCGTCCTACAGGAAGGTGGTTGACCATGTAGCATTGGAGTATGCCATCCGGATCAATGATGAAGGCACCACGGAGGCTGATTCCCTCATCTTCCAAAAGCACATTGTAATCCCAACTGACAGATTTGGTCATGTCGCTCAAAAGTGGGTAGTTGAAATCACCCATCTCTTTGAGCCAGGCTTGATGAGAGTGGACACTGTCGACACTAATTCCTAAAACTTGAGTGTTTAAGGCTTCAAATTCGGAATGCCGCTCACTAAGTTGCACCAATTCAGTGGGGCAAACAAAAGTAAAATCAAGGGGATAAAAAAAGAGGATTTTCCATTTACCAGCATAATCAGAAAGGGAGTATTTTTTGAAACCTCCTTTAAAATAGCCCTCTACCTTAAAATCAGGCGCTTTTTTTCCGATTTGGAGTTCATGTTGTTCTGAATGAGAGTCACACATAGTCGTTTGAGTTAATTTTAAATGCCTTTTAAAGTTACTACGAAGCGTTGAGTAGATCAACTGTTTAGGAAGCGGAGTTGCAACAAGGGGATAAAAAGTTTAAAATTAAGCAAGCAAATCCATTTAATGAAAGATATCATGAAAAAAATCCTACTCCTGGGTAGCACAGGTTTCATCGGCTCCCATCTTAAAGAAGCCCTTTTAAAAAAAGAATATGAAGTCGCTAACCCCCGGGTGGAGGTGCGAAATTTGGATGAGATTCGGGGTGCCATTGATGAGCATCAACCAGACTACATTGTGAATGCCACAGGGATTACCGGAAAGCCAAATGTGGACTGGTGCGAAGATCAGCCTGGCGAAACGTTTAGTGTGAATGTGGCTGGCTCCATCAACGTGGCCACGGCCGCATTAGAGAAGGGGTTAAAGGTCGCCCAACTCAGTAGTGGTTGTGTTTATGATGGGGACAATGATGGAAAGGGATTCAGTGAAACGGATGAGCCCAACTTCTTCGGTTCGCTTTATTCCAGAACCAGAGTTTTGTCTGAAAAAGCGCTCAAGGAATTCCCCAACGTCCTCCAACTCCGCGTCCGCATCCCTTTGTTGGGTAAATCACATCGGAAAAATTTGATCGACAAGCTTTTGAAATACCCACAGATGATCAACATGACCAATTCATGTACCGTGATTGAAGATTTTATTCCGGCCACCATTCAATTGATAGAGATGGGAACGACCGGGGTGATGAATATGACCAATATCGGCGCCATGAATCATGTGGGCATCATGAGTCTATACAAAGAGATTGTGGATCCAGCCTTTGAAATCAATGTGATGACGGCTGAAGATCAGGCAGCGTTGAACAAACGTCGGTCCAACACGACTTTGAATACCGATAAGCGAGAAGCTCTTGGGGTGCACATGCCACCATTGGAAGAGAGCTTGAGGCGGATTTTGCTGGAATATAAAGAGGTTGTGAATAATTAGTACTTAACCTTTTGGGCTTTCGAGTAAATCTTCAACGGCTGAACGTTGATTTTTACCCACCCTGACTCCGCCAGCCTCTTCTACACCACCCGTTCCATCAACATCAGACTGAGACCTTAAGCCTTTTACAACAATAGCCCTTGTTGGGCCACCATCAGGAGAACCAACTCTTTCTGATTGTGAGGAATCTGGAGCTTGAGAGTGATCACCTCGCGGATCTGAAGCACCGCTCAATGCAAGTACACCAGAAATAAGAAGTGAAGTGAGAGTGGAGGCAACTGAAGGCTTATTTGGAGCCATACAGTGGGTTTTTATGGGATAATAGTTTTTAATTATACATATAATATTAATTTTGTCAAATAAAAGCTTCGGTGTGCTTTCAGACAGGTAAAAAACTTTCTGGACCAGGTTGTAAACTTGCTCCAGCATTTAGTTTTTAGAATTTGAACATACACCAACCCGCTGAAGCACTTTTGCAAAGTGGTCCACATTGTTTTTCGGTGGATTGACGATCAGTCAAAACTCCAACTCACTCACCACAATCCGACCAGGAACTTTGCTCGCCGAAGACCACCTCCAATCCTCAGGAAAATGAACATACTGCTTTTTAACCGGATTCATGTGAATGTAATTGAGCTTTTGGGTAAAGAATGGCTCACTAAAAATCAATTTGGGGCAATTTAGCTCCCGCCAGAATTGATAGCGGCCATCGGAACAGAAAATTTTGAACAAATTAGGCTCCGTGCTCAAAATATTCTTCTTAAACGCTTTTGAAAGATGAGTTTTTATATCTCTTAAAACAGCTCCCATGTCTTCCGCTGAACCAATGAAATGGAGGTGATTTAGCATGAAAACATATGCGTAGATTTTTAAATTTTTATTCTTCTGAGAATACACAAAACTATCTTCTAAAATTTGGAAACGGTTGTGTTTATCGAACAGGTAGTACCAATTTTTGACTGTGAATGTGATGAAATAGGTTTGATCCTTGAGATCGTTCATGATTCGCATTGATGGCATGGTTGGAAAAAATTAATCAATAAAACTCGCTGGACCAGACTACAAGTCTGCTCCAGCGTTGGGATTTGCTCCGGCGTTGGGGTTTTGGGAGCTTGCCGTAGGACCATCCCGCTGGAACACTCTTGCAGAGTGTTCAACATTTTTTTGCCTTTGCGGCTGGAGAATTCTCGAAGAGTGCTCCACATCGCTTTGCAGCTGAAACTTCCGCCGCCTCCATTCCACCCACCACAACCCCCCACCCAACAAAATATAATACCCCACCATCATCCAAAATCGCATCCCCGGAATATCGACGGATGCATACGGAATCAACGCCGTCCATTCAATGATTTTGATGATGTAGGTCAAAATCCCCCACGCCAAATACGCAAACACCATGGCAAGTGGTTGAAAAATGAAAGAGAGAAGCACCGCCACAAATCCAAACATCATCGCAGGGGGGATGGCGAAAGCAACCAAGAGATTAGAGATCGGAGCAATCATCGACAAACGCTCAAAATTGTAAATGATGATGGGTAGCGCCATCACTTGCGCCGACAAGGTCATCACAATGGCCTCGCGGATGCCAAAGGCTTCGGGGAGTTTTTGGGAATATCTTTCAAAATGTGGGGCCACATAAATGAGCCCCATCACCGCTGCAAAAGAGAGTTGGAAGCCGACATCATAAACCAGCACTTTTGGATTCCAAACCACCATCAACGCTGCCGACCAGAGAATGGTGAGATTGATGTTATTCTGGCGGCCATAGTTGAGTGCAATCAAGCCGAGAATTCCCATGATGCTAGCTCGCACAACCGCCGGGCTCGCACCGACGAATAAGGTGAAAAGCACAATCGCAGCGATGGCGACCGCAAACCCTGTTTTCCGTGGCAGGCTTTTTAGCATCCACATCACAAACACAATGATGATGGTGATGTTGTAACCACTGATGGCGATGATATGAGTGAGACCCGTGATATTAAACTTCTCCATCAATTCGTCAGGAATGCCTTTACGAGCGCCCACCAAAAGCCCCGCCTCAAAACTGGCATGCGGTTCGGGAAAAAGAATGTTGACCTGCTGCATGAAGCGATTTTGGAGCCAGGTCATCCCGTGCCAAAACAGACTCCCCTGCCCTGATTCGAGGACTTCGACATGGGGGTAGTACATGACTGAATAGGTGCTGAAGCGGCTCAAATAATCTCCATAATTAAAGCCATTGAAGGCACCCGGAGCTTGTAGCTCACCATAAACTTCAACCCGATCTCCATAAGCCAACTGAGGGTATTTTTTAAGCGTGATGAGCACCTGGCCTTCAAATTCATCCTCAACAGCAATGGTGTACTTCGCTTTATTTCGCCTCACATCCACCTCTTCCACTACACCAGTGAATTCCAAGGTTTGACCGTTATAAAAATCAATATCCTCCTCAACCGGTTCATGAATAGAAATGAGCCAACGTCCCACTCCTAAAGAAAAACCCAGAATCGCCAATAAAAAATAATGAAAAAATCTCCCCATCAGAAAAAAATTAGTGAAAAGGGAGGTGGAAGGCTGGATTTCAATTATCTAGGATTTTTAAAGGAGAGGCAATGGCTAGGTTTAAAAAAATTGTTAAATGAATGACATCTTT
>JAUHXI010000054.1 GCA_030426875.1 bacterium | reverse complement strand
GGGCAAAGTTGACATGTCGCTCGGCAATGATGGAGAAAAAATACTCCCCCGCCATACAAACTTTACCTGCCGTTCCACAACCCGAAAGGAAGGTCCCTTTGGCATTTTTGATGGTTTGAGCAATGTGCATGATGTCATCGGGGTCCTGATTGATCGCTCGATGAATGGTCTCTTTTTGCTCCATGATCTCTTTGAGCATAAAGTGGTCATATTCTCCTTTGTCCACTGCTTCAGCTTGCCAATCAATGTTGATGAGTCGCTTTTGAACCGGCTCACCCGTGTCAATGTTAAAAAATTCCACCCGATCGTTCAAAATCACCATCTCATCATCATCCAAATAATTCACATCTTGAGTGTAATCTAAAAAAGCGGGGATATCGGAAGCTAAAAAATACTCCCCGTCCCCCACTCCAACAATCAATGGAGACCCACGGCGAGCAGCAATGAGATAATTTTCATTCACATTGAGGGCCACCAAGGCATAACGCCCCTTAAATCGTCGAGTCGCCTTCAAAACAGCCTCCTTAAAACTGAGACCATCACTACGGTATTTAGAAATCAGCTGGGGAATAACCTCAGTATCCGTATCAGAAACAAAGTTTTCCCGCCCTAGCTCATCCCTTATTTCTGCATAATTTTCAATGATCCCATTGTGAACAACCGCTACCGTTTTATCGCTAGAAAAATGAGGATGAGCGTTAACATCCGTCACGCCACCATGGGTAGCCCAACGCGTGTGGCCGATCGAAATACTGGATTTCTTTTGGATCAAGTCGTCGGTTTTGGCGGTTGAAATTTTCCCCACTTTTTTTTCGACTAAAATCTCACCCCCTAAATCAGTCGCCACCCCCCATGAGTCGTAGCCACGGTATTCTAATTTTTCTAGTCCTTTTACGGCTAATTCTAGCGCATTATCACGCTTGCCGATGTAACCAAAGATTCCACACATAAATTTTTTAGTTATATTGTTCTTTTCTTGCTTCGACTGAGCCCAGACAAGGGGTCATGACCCCTTGTTCATAAGCCCCCTTTCCCCTTCCATCACATACCATTTTACCATCTCCTCAAACCCCTCCTCAAAATCAACTTGCGGGACCCAACCCAATTCACTTTTAATTTTGGACGCATCAATGGCATAGCGGATGTCATGACCAGGCCTGTCAGTCACAAATTCAATCCGATCTTCAGGTAAATCGAGGACTTTGAGGAGTTTTTTGGTGATTTCTAAGTTAGGGCGTTCGTTGCTGGCTCCAATGTTATAAACCTCTCCCAATCTTCCTTTGTGGAGCACTAGATCGACAGCTCGACAATGGTCTGTCACATGAAGCCAGTCACGGATGTTAGAACCATCCCCGTAGACAGGCACTTTTTCGCCTTTTATTAATTTTTGGATGAAGAAGGGAATGATTTTTTCAGGGAATTGATGGGTGCCGTAGTTGTTGGAGCAGCGGGTGATCATGATGGGCATGTCGTAGGTGCGGCGATAGGCCAGGCAGAGTAAATCTCCTCCAGCTTTACTGGCGCTGTAAGGGGAGCTGGGCTTAAGAATGGATTCTTCGGTAAAATGACCTTCTTTTAGATCTCCATAAACCTCATCAGTTGAAATTTGGAGGTATTTTTTATGTTTATGTTTTTTGGCGGCTTCAAGGAGGACTTGCGTGCCAACGACATTGGTTTGAATGAATTCTGCGGAGTCTTCGATGCTGTTGTCCACATGGGTTTCGGCGGCAAAATTGAGGATGAAATCGACTTCGCTAGCCAACTCATCGACTAATTTTCGGTCTGAGATATCGCCTTCAAAAAATTCGTAATTTTGATTTTGGGAGTAATCGTTGCAATTTTCTAAATTACCAGCATAGGTCAGTTTGTCCAGGTTGATGATCTGGTAGTCGGGGTATTTTCCGAGCATGTGACGAATGAAGTGCGAGCCAATGAAGCCCGCGCCTCCGGTGACAAGTAATTTCAGTTTTAAATTTTAAGTTCTAAATTTTAAAAAGCGGCATCATTTTATACTCTTTTGGGTTAATTTGCTAGATGGTTCAAAATCCCCTGAAGGCAAGAGTGACCACTCTCGCCTTCAGGGGATTTTGGAATTTCTTTACAGACTAACTTCATCTATTACGCCTTAATTTTCATTAAAAAACCCATTAGCCACCAAATTTCTTTGCAGTATTTTAAGAATGCTATCATCTTACTAACCGTGACCTTAATTAAACGAGCCAAATCACAGCCAGACGCTTTTGTAAGACTTTACGACCTGTATGTCGAACGCATATATCAGTATTTATTACGACGTTTACAACACCCCCAAATGGCAGAGGATCTTTGTGGTCAGGTGTGGGAGAAGGTTTTGAAGAAGATTGGAAGCTTGCGTTCCAATGAGGAGAGGAGTTTTGCAGGGTGGCTATTTTCCATCGCTCGCAATGAACTGAATCAGCATTTTCGAATCCATAAAAAAACAAGTACTCAAGAGTTGCCAGAGGGTCTGGCAGATGAGTCAAAAGACCCCTCTGATCTTATGGAAGATTTGATCGAGGCGGATCATTTGCGTGAGCTACTTTTAGTTTTACCGACGAAGCAAAAAGAAGCCGTGGAGCTTCGTTATTTTGCGGAGCTACGGAATAAAGAAATTGCTGTGATCCTGAACATTTCTGAAAAAACCGTGGCGTCTAATTTGTCTCGCGCCCTCAAAACCTTGAAATCTCGTCTAGAAAAACTGCAGTAAAATCATTTTATTTCCATCTTACAGGATATGAAGTACATCGATCCCATCGAAAAAATGCTCGGGAAAAAACTCACTACCATGCGGCCTGAATCGCGCGATCAGCTGCGTGCGCAACTTTTTAAACAAGCCGAGCAGGAATTTACCGATGATAAAGGTGGGACTTCTATTTTATCCTTTATTTTCATGACCATGAAACGTTATTCGCCTCTTTATATTGGGAGCTTGCTGATTGCGACAATTGCCGTTTATACTTTTTTTGAGCCCTCTCTAAAGCCCGAAGATGTGCTGGCACAAGTGGAAGAGAGCTATCAAAACATTGAAACAAAAAATGACATTTACTATGAAAAAATCCTCGACGAGAACTTTCATCATGGCGAGCTGTATGACTCAGAGATACAAGAATTGTACCTACTAGACGACCTTTACAATTCAATCACCATTGATAGGAATGCTGAGACAGAAGCCATTGACTCTGTTCACTTCAACATGACGGATGAATATGGGGATCTTCTAAGCGGCATTGTTAACTATTCTGGTAATGATACCTATTCAAATCAAAGTTTTGACACTTTTTTAAACTGGAATGAAGCCCAGCATGAATGGATGGAAACATTCAAAGGCGAAAAAGTGTATTGCTATGATTCTGTTGAATCAGGTGGAGCTCGTGGCGAATCGTATTTAACCTTGGCAGCAGAGGATTACTCCGTTTTTCAAACAGGGGGCCGAATCGTGGGAATGGATAAAAATGATAACAATGAGCATGAAGGGCGCTATCAGCCTATCTTTGAAAAAATGTCGGAGAGTGACTCGCTGGACAGAGTATTAAAAAATCTAGTGGATTCCTTTGACGAGGCTGAATACGATTATGAATTAATTAAAGAGGGTGAACAAACCTATCATCTCTTTAAGATTTTACTCACAGATGAAGGCTTACCTGAATACGAAGAGTTGTATTATTACTACATCAATCCTGAAACCTTTCAACTTGAGCGCTATGAGAGATATAACGGTGAAACACTGTCTAATAAACTAACCCGATTGGACAGTCGGTTCATCGACCCATCGGAAAAGGCAACTATTTTTGACCCAAGTCGTTTTGAAGGTTTGGAATTAGAATTTTTTACCAGCACAGCCTCCGAAAAACCCCGTGCCATTCAAGATGTGAATCAATCTGGCTGCTATGATCACGAGGGACAATTCATTTCTAATTCTGACACCCTCCCCCTGACTGAACTTGCCCTGAAAGAATGGGAAGACATGAGGAAAAGGGTAGAAGGAGAGGTTGAATTCCAATCACACATACAACAAGAAATAATGGAAGGATTCATAGAGTTAGACATTGAATTCTGCGGCAAAAATTGTAATGGACCTGATTGGATGCCATTTGTAAGCGAAGATCAATTGCTCAATAAAAGCCTAGATGAAGGCTTTACCCTTGATAATGAAAACTTTTTCCCAACACACTCCGAGGCCGTGCTCACTCAAGGATTTAGAACCGCACATAAAGGCATTGACTTAGCCTCAAGAGAACCTGCCTATCAAGACATCTTTGCCTTCAATGATGGCTGGATTAAAGCAATAGGATCAAACGATCAAGCAGGCAATTACATACTCATTGAACACGATAGCACTGGTCAAATCTACGAAACATACTATGCCCATTTAGCCCGTGTGGATGTGGAGGAAGGCGAATCGATAAAAGGCGGCCAAGTGATTGGAGAAATGGGCTCCACAGGACGAAGCACAGGACCCCACCTCCATTTTGAAATCCGTTCAGAGGGACAGTCTCTAAACCCCCTTCTTTTCTTTGGAGATGATAACGTAGCCAGTGTGCTTGAGCATCAAAGCAAAAACGCCAACGACGAGGCGCCTGACCTTTTAGACCGAGAACTCCTGGACGTCTTTGGAGAAACATTCACTCATTTTAAATGGCTTCGTGGTTATGAAAATGATCATTTCGGCTTGGATTTTTATACAGGAAAAATGGGGGACCAGCGTGTGCTGGCTCCAGCTGACGGCGTGATCACCGTTACCTCTGATGAGTGGGTGGGTGATTACGGAAAAATGATCACCATGACGCATGATATAAATGATTCGGAAATAGAAACCTTGTATGCTCACTTGGACAGCATTGAAGTCTCCGTGGGAGACCGTGTGAAAGAAGGAGACACCATTGGCTTTGCAGGCAACTCAGGGCGCGATGAAATTAACATGCCTGGCATGGTTCAGCTTCATTTTGAGGTCAGATCAGAGGGCATTAAAGTCGACCCATTCAGTATTTTTCAAAAATAAAGCCAGTATTTCCATGATAATCATTCATTTTCCACTTTATATAAGCCAAAAAATCCCAAAAAATGTAGTTTTAACACGGAATTATTTTTTTAGTCAAATTCATTAAAAATGACTTTAATAAGGGGTAAAAATTGTATAAAAAATGTCTACAACCTACTTTTTCCCTCAATGAAGGTAAAAAACCCTTGATTCGCCGGATTCTGGCTCATATAATGGCTTCAGTACTTACTTTCTAATTTATATTTATTATGACTAAGGCAGAACTAATCGCCGCTATGGCTGACGCAGCTGGTATCAGTAAACGTGCAGCAGCTGACGCTCTAGAAGCAATGACAGAAGCTATTACTAAATCTCTTAAAAAGGGTAAAAATGTAACCATTACTGGATTTGGTACATTCCGTGTTAGCAAACGTGCTGCTCGCACTGGTGTTAACCCACGAAACCCATCTGAAAAGATCAAGATCCCTGCAATGAATGTTGCTGGTTTCAAAGCTGGTAAAGGTCTTAAAGAAGCTGTTAGATAATTGCTATCCGCTCAAAAAAAGCCCCTTCTTTTCATCATTGAAAAGGGGGCTTTTTTAAAACATTAAATTTTGAATGTTGAATGTTGAATATTAAACTAGGAGTTAGAATAAACTCAATCATCCATTCTCCATCTCTTATATAAATAAAGCCATTTGGAATTTGGAATTTAATATTTAACATTCAAAATTTACAAACTCATAAACTCCTCATAATCATAGGCCAACTTGGTCATGTCCCAATGGTAAACACTCAAATCCACCCCTAGACCACCACTGTAGAACTCTTGCCCATCAAACACATGAGTTTTCATGAAATCATACTTTTCCTGAAGGGCCATCGATGAGGTTGCTGCCTCTCGAAATGCTGGACCATTGAGAATGTAGGCATTGTAATGCTCTGAAAAATCTTCAAATGGATCACTCATGGCATAACCAGACACAAAATCAGACTGAGTGGCTGAGCTTTTTTGGACTGTATTTGACGCCCAACTGATCTGATAAAATTCAACACTCAAATCGTCCGTGTAAACTGGCTGTGAACCATCCACAAAACCACTAGGATTTGTCTTTAACTCAGAATCAAGGTATACCGAATCCACATTATGCCCCATCTCGTGAACCATCACGCTCACAAACTCCTCCGTCGAGATATTGACGGCACGCAAATACATCAAACCACCACCCGCCAAACCACGATGTGCTTGGGGGCTATAATCTAATGTAATGCTCTGCGTGCTTTGGGCATGCTCTAGGGGTAAAACACTTAACGCTTCTTCAATCTGATTTTGACGAATGGGGTCCAATACTTCAGTTTCAGACGTGGTATTTTGAGCTGAAAAATGAGGCTTGTAAGTCAATTCAGCACCCTCACTCTTGTCATACTCAGTGGCATCGGACACATAGTAATCGGTGCTGGAATTTATAAAAAACTCAGATGTTGGCACCTCTACAACGGCCAATAAATCCACTGCCTCAGCGTCTAAAATCGAAGCTGTGGGATCTAGAAATACTGGTGATGATGGCTCTAAAAAAGCAGTCTCCGCCTCTTGCATGAATAGGTCTTCAGACGCTTGAGTGGGCAAAGTGGCCAACACCTCAGCTTCGTCAGAACGGACGGTTATCCAAATCCCGAAAAAAATAACGGGCGTTGAAACAAGAATAGAAAGGGTTTTAAATCGCATTCAAATGAAGTTATGAAGCTATTTTTTTCTTTCTATTTTGAGGGACGTTTTTGGAGAAACAATATAGCATAAATTAATTAAAATGTCAATAGTAAAGTGCGGTCTTTTTTAAAGGGGGGAGGTATACTTTTTTAGAGAAAAAAGGATTAGCGAGTAGTAATTAGCAAATAAACCCTATTTTTAGGGAAATTATTTGTTAGCACCATGAAAAATACTCGCTAATCGTTACTCACTAATCGCTTTCCCATGAGTACCGCTCGCAAAGTTCTCGGCAATACCCTGGTTCAATTCGGGGGAAAATTAGTCACAGCTGTGCTATCAATTGTTGTGCTGCGGATCATCACCAATTATCTTGGGGTGGCAGGCTATGGAGACTATTCAACCATTTATGAGCTTTTGGCTCTCTTTGGCATTGCGGCTGATTTTGGGATTTTCACCATCACCGTTAAGGAAATGAGTAAGGATGAGCAAAAAATTCCCTATATTTTGGGGAATGTGATGGGCTTACGAACCGCACTTACACTCTTGATCATGCTGATTGCGGCTGTTTCTATTTTTTTAGTGCCGGCTTATGCGGGAACTGTCATCCCAATTGGCGTCCTGATTGCCACGCTATCTACATTTTTAACTCTTTTGAATGGCACAGTCAGTACAGTTCTACAAGTTCATTTAAAAATGCAATATGCCACACTTTCTCTCATCATCGGAAAATTGGTCAGTGTGGGCTACATCGCCATTGTTGCTCTTTGGCTTTTTTCTGATGATAAAGTCACTGGATTTCAGCACCTGATTTGGGCAGGGGTCTGGGGCAACCTCATCATGCTAATCATCACCAGTTATTTTGTTTCAAAACTGGCTCCCATTCGTTATCGGTTTGACCTTGAGTTTTGGAAAAAAATCTTCATCACCAGCCTGCCTTATGGGGTGGCGCTAACCCTAAATCAGCTTTATTTTAGATTGGACACTGTTCTGCTGACTACTATTTTACCCCGCACGGTCGAACTGAGTGATGGTAGCAGCGTTTGCGAAGCAGAGATGTGTGGTAATGTTGAAGCAGGTTTTTACGGGGTCGGCATGAAATTTTTAGAAATGCTCATCCTTGTCCCGGTTTACTACATGAACTCTGTTCTGCCGACCATGACCCGCTTTTTGGAAGAAGGTAAGGAAAAAGTGAGGAAAGTGGTTCAGTATTCTTTTGAATTCTTACTGGCAGCAGCCGCCCCTATTTTGGTGGGGGGTTTTATTTTAGCAAAGCCAATTGTTGACCTGATTGCCAATGAAGAGTTTGCGAGCGGAGGAAGACATGCTTTCGGTTCAGACGTTGCCATTCAACTCTTGATCTTTGCCATGTTTTTCTCGTTTATCAATTCCCTATTCAGTTTTACATTAGTGGTGATGAGCCGACAGAAAAAATTAATGATCATCAACGCCATCTGCGTGGCACTAAACATTGTCGGGAATCTGCTGGTCATCCCATATTTTGGCTTTCGGGGAGCAGCAGCCACCTCAATTTTATGTGAAATATTCATCCTCATTTTTACTGGAATGGCCGTTAAAAAAGCCCTTGGCTTTAACCTCAATTACAAAACGGCCTTAAAAATATTCCTGTCCGCCGGAATGATGGGGATCGTTGTGGGGGGAGGCTACCTTCTTTTGCAAAACAGCTGGTTCGTGTGGCAATTAGCCATTTTGATGCCAGTAGGAGCGGCTGTTTATGGTGGGATGTTGCTGCAAACCAAAGCTATCACCGCATTTCCACGGAACCCATTCCTGATTCCATTGCTCCTGCCGATCCGCGGGCATCC
>JAUHXI010000053.1 GCA_030426875.1 bacterium | reverse complement strand
ACAACATTGGAGACTTAGAAAAGGCAAAGAAATTTGGAGTCGTCATCGAAAAAAATGGACAAGCAGTCGAATTTCAAGAGAAACCCGAGCGCCCCAAAAGCACTTTGGTCAGCACGGGTTGTTTTGTTTTTCCCGCAAAGAATTTAAAGGACATCATCCATTATGCTCAAGAAAATAACGATGATTTGGGGGGCGTCTTCGAGTATTTGACTGAAAAAGGTGAGGTCATTGACGTTTTTAAATTCAATGAAGCCTGGGTGGATATTGGCTCTTATGAGGCCTATCTGAACGCCAACAAAGATCTTTTGAAGGGTGAGGTGATTGAAAAAAAGGGAGTTCAAAAAGAGGGCTTGAACGATTTATTTGGTGGGGTCTATTTGGGAGAGGGAGTGGAAATTAAAGACTCTGAAATCGAAAGTTCCGTGATTCTGGCAGGCTGTAAAATCGACAACTGTGTGATCCGACATTGTGTGATTGACGAGAGCTGTGAATTGAAGAATTTGGACTTGAGCCATAAAATCATTCGGCAAGGAAGTCGGATTGAGAAATAGGGGAATGAGAATTCTGCTGTGCGGCTTTCACATATAAAAAAAGAAGAGGGGTAAAATTTAGACTTTTCATTCTAAAATAAGCCATAAAATGGATGACAAACAATGGAAAAGGGATTTGAAAAAAATACAAAGTGACATAGAATATCAAAAAAACAGTTGAAATTAGCCGAAGAAGGCTTTGAAAGTGGCTTGGAATAAATTTAATCGATTAAAAAATAATACAATGAGACATTCATCAGGAAGAATATTTTTCACGCTCAGCACCATCTTTCTTTCGACAAGTGTATTTGGCAATCATGCAAACGCCGATTCTGCTCTTGAATATGAATTGGAAACAAGTGCGGGAGGTGTGATTCAACTCACTTATCAGATTGACTTGAGTGAGGTGGAAGAAAAAAATGCAGATGAAGATCCAGAGAATGATGTTGTAATTGAGGAAATCATTGGAGACATACGTGATAAAATTGAATTGAGGGTCAGAGCATTAGAAGCTACTGATTACTATGTTTACACTGAGGAAAAAGAAGGTCAGAATCACGTTGCTGTTGAGTTAGAAGGAGTGAAAGATGTGGAGGAGGCTAAGCGCATGATCAAAAGAGAGATTTTACTTGAATTCAAAGAGCCCGGCACTGGAGAAGACAACGAACAGCTCGCAGCCATTCAAACTGAAGCGGATTTAACACTACAAAAAGCATTGAATGAACCTGAGAATTTTGGAACTATCGCAGAAACCAGCGTCACTGCTGATGATAGGGTTGCCTTTGAGCCCAACCAAGCAGGGTTTGCCTCGGAGCTGAGTGGAAACTTAGCTGCCATTGGGGAACTGGAAGTGGGAGAGATTTATCCTGAACTGGCTGAAGAAAGTGGAAATTTTACAGTGACTCCCGACGGTCAAATCAGTCAACGTGAGGGCTTCTTGATCATCCAACTAGACGGTAAAGAAACCCGTGAAAATACCATTCAAATTCAAGAACAAGTGGAAGCGAGTCACATCTTAATTACTTACGAAGGAGCTGACGGTGCGACTGAAGAGATCACTCGAAGCAAAGCGGAAGCCTTGGCGGAAGCGGAACGAATCTTAGTTGACGCTCGAAATGATCCAGCAAGCTTCAATGCCCTAGCAGTTGAGTTTTCTGATGATCCAACCGGTCAAAGTAATGGAGGTGACCTAGGCTTCTTCACCAGGGGAATGATGGTGGAGGAATTTGAAACAGCTGCTTTTAGCCTAGAAATCGGACAGATCTCGGAGGTGGTTGAAAGCCCCTTTGGCTTCCACATCATTAAAGTGACCGACAGAATTGACGCAAGTGAGACCATAGAAGAGGAATTCTATGTGACCTACAGTCAGATTTTTTATGACACCACTCTAAGCCCCTGGTCAAAAACAGGATTGGATGGCTCCATGCTTGAATCTGCCACGACTGGCTTAGATCCTTACATGGGCACCCCTATTATCAAGCTTCAGTTTAATGAGGAAGGGGCAATTCTACTTGAAGAACTAACTGAAAGCCTCATTGGCAGTCAATTGGGCATTTTTGTGGGAGGTGAGTTCATTTCGGCCCCGGCTATTAATGAGAAAATCAGTGGAGGAAGTGCGTCTATTTCTGGAGGAAATCCACCTTTTACCTCACAAAATGCAACAGACCTGGCCTTTGATTTGAATCAAGGAACGTTTGCTGCCCCCATTGCTTTAATCGACGAAAAAAATATACCCTCACTTTCTGGCTCCAATAAAGACTTTGAACCTAATTTGCATCAAATAATCCTTGTCTTAAATCAATTCCGTTTGATTCTCGCCTACTAACTCCAAAGCCCAAATTCCAAATTCCACGCTACAAATACCAAACTAAGCTACAAATTCAAAAAACAAAACTAACTCATCTCACCAACGCACAACCAACCCCTACTTAGTGGTCAGGGGTGAAAGAAAGCTATTTATAGCTCGAGTGGAAATACTAATCACTGACCTTTAGCCACTCTTAAAGATGAGTGAGAATTGAGAAAAATGTATGATGTCGTGTTGCAAACTGGTATTAGTTATGGTGTTTAGAAATTGGAGATTGAAATTTGTTTGGAATTTGTGATTTGGGTTTTGGAATTTATACCAATTAATACTTTTAGTTTTAATCAAACTAAAAAGAGGGTGAGCCAGAATTATCTTTGATTAAAGAGCAGTTTTGAGTTAGAATTTCAAAGCTTTATCATGGCTCATAATCCTTCTGCGCCCCCATCGTTTTATTGTGGGGGTTAAGGTGGGATATGTTGGCCAAAAAATACCGCTCGCTAACAACAAATCAATGAAACGTTTTTCTAAAGGACTCGGTCTCATCATCGTCGCCACCCTACTCATGGCCGTGGTAGCCTTACCGGCACGCTATAAAACCGGCTTTCCTGATGTGCCTGTTTTAAGCTGGGCTAAAAATCAACAAATCACCTTGGGGCTTGATCTACAAGGAGGCACACAGTTGGATTATCGCATTGACCTGAGGTCAGTGGATGAAAAGAATAATGACGATGATCCAGACAATGATGTGATTGCCCAAGACATTGTGAATGGTGTGCTAAATACCATTGAAGAGCGAGTGAATGGACTGGGAGTCTCTGAGGCAAACATCTATGTAGAAAATTTTGGAGATGAGAAGCACATCATGGTTGAGCTTCCTGGAATCAAAGACATTGAAGAGGCAAAAGCTACCGTCGGTAAAACCATTCAACTTGAATTTAAAGAATTGGGCAATGGAGACAACACTGAGCAGGTGGCAGCCGTTCAAACTGAAGCAGATTTAACGCTACAAGAGGCACTGAGTGAGCCTGAAAATTTTGTGGCCATTGCAGAGGCAAGTGTCACTAATGACGGTAAGATTGTCTTTGAGCCTAACCAAGAAGGGTTTGCTTCGGAGCTGAGTGGAAACTTAGCTGCCATTGGGGAACTGGAGGTGGGAGAAGTTTATCCAGAGTTAATTCAAGAGAGTGGAAACTTTGTAGTGAGTTCTGACGGTCAGATCACTCAACGTCAGGGGTTGCTGATTGTTCAATTGGATGACAAAGAAACCCGTGAAAATACCATTCAAATTCAGGAGCAAGTGGAAGCGAGCCACATCTTAATTGCTTACGAAGGAGCTGACGGTGCGACTGAAGAGATCACTCGAAGTGAAGAGGAGGCATTGGAGGAAGCCGAACGTATTTTAAGTGAACCACAAGAAGATCCAGACGCATTCAATGAATTAGCCGTTGAATTTTCTGATGATCCAACCGGTCAAGCCAATGAAGGAAATTTAGATTTCTTCACACGAGGTGAAATGGTAGAGGAGTTTGAAGCAGCTGCTTTTGAAATGGAAATTGGGGACATCTCAGAAGTGGTCGAAAGCCCTTTTGGATACCACATCATCAAAGTGACTGACAGAATTGAGGAGGGTGAGGAAGTGGTGGATGAAGATTATGTGACCTACAGTCAGATTTTTTATGACACGTCTGCAGATCCGTGGGTGTCAACCGGCTTGGATGGCTCTAAATTCAACTATGCCAGTACAAGCTATGACCCTTATACCGGAGCACCTGTTGTCAACATTCAATTTGATAATGAAGGAGCACTCATGTTTGAAGAGCTAACTGAAAGACTCATCGACAGCCAGTTGGCCATATTTGTAGGAGGTGAGCTCATTTCGGCCCCGGCTATTAATGAGAAGATCATTGGAGGAGGTGCAACAATTTCTGGAGGGAACCCTCCGTTCACGCTACAAAGCGCTATCAACTTGGCCAATGATTTAAACACCGGTGCCATTGATGCCCCCATCATTTTGAGTGGCCAATACACCATCAGCGCTTCATTGGGAGCGGATGCCTTGTCTCTTTCTATTTATGCGGGCCTCATTGGCTTGATTGCCTTGGCTATCTTCATGGTGCTTTATTACCGTTTGATGGGTTTCTTTGCTGTCATGGCCCTGGGAGTTTACTCAGTCATCATTCTTTTTGTCTTAAAGACAACAGGCATTGTGATGACATTGGCAGGGATCGCGGGGATCATTCTTTCGATTGGTATGGCGGTGGATGCGAACATCCTGATTTTTGAACGCAGCAAAGAAGAGTTGCGAAATGGGGCCAGTTATAACGCTGCGATCATCACTGGCTTTGAACGGGCATGGTCTTCCATCCGAGATTCAAATGTCTCCTCTCTCATCACCTGTGTGATTCTGTTTGGCTTCGGAAACTCAATCATTAAAGGGTTTGCCTTGATGTTGGGAATCGGAATTTTAGTTTCAATGTTCACTGCGATTTATGTGACGCGGGCCTTGCTTCACACTTTGAGTGGTACAAAGGTTTCCAAAAATCGCTTCTTATTGGGAGGGGGAGTCAAAAAAAACTAAAATGCCCTACAATTTGAACCTTGAACCAACATGAAATTATCAGGAGAAAACCAGAAGGCGCTCGATCAACTGGTTCCAAAAGAAGATCAAGAGCGCTTTGTGAATGAAGTAGTTCATCTCGTCTTGAAAAAAAAGAAAGCTGAATCAGCAGACGAAATTGAAATTTATACCGACGGTGGCTCACGTGGAAATCCTGGGCCTTCTGGAGGGGGATTTGCGATTTATAAAGCAGGGAAGCTTGTGCGCAAGGGGAGTGAATTTTATGGCAAAAAAACCAACAATCAAGCTGAGTATTTGGCCCTAAGATCAGCCCTTCGAGACGCTTACGCCCATTTTAAAGAACATAAAATAAAGTGTTTTCTGGATTCCAAACTGGCAGTGGAGCAGGTGAATGGGAATTTTAAGGTGAAAAGTCCAAATGTGAAGCCACTTTTTGAGGAAGTCAGACGGATTGCCGATCAGTTTGATCGGTTTTCCATTCATCACATTCCTAGAAATCAGAATAAAGTGGCGGATCAATTGGCAAATGAAGCGATGGATCATGGAGAATAGAGCTAAATCATGGGTGATTAAATTTCTATTTATTGTTTTACAAATAGTATTTAAAATGGAGGCTGATTGCTCACCCCAACATGAAAAAAAGTCGCTATTTTATAAAACTTCGGTCTGAGTTTGAAAGCAGTCCTTTTCAAGAGCGCTTTCTTGAAGAGCTAGAAGCCCATGCTGAAGATTTAATTGAAGATCAAGCAGTGCCCAAAAAATCGGTGGACGCTTCTTTTTTACAAAAATGTTTTGGTGAGCCCAATGAAGTTAAAAAAAAATTCATCGAAATCACTGACCCTTGGCAAAAATGGTGGGAGCGACTAGAGGCATTTGGATACGGAACCTTGTTGATCATCTGGATGAGCGCTTCGGACACAATGAACGTGATACTCAATTATCCTCAAATCTCTATTCAAAGCCTTCTAACCATCATTTTTTTACTAATTCCCTACCCTTTCATTTGGAAAAAAATATTATCAAAAAAAGACAATTTAAACTCAAATCCTGGGTTACTAGCCTGGGTCACTGCTCCCAATATAATATTTTTAGGCCTGTCCTGGATTAATTTCAGTCTCAATTTAGGCAACAATAGTTCTATAAATACTGAATTCTACCTGAAGATGACTGGAATTTCTATTGCACTAGGACTTGTCAGCTTTGCCTTGTTTGCAAAACAAAGAAATAGCACCTATCAAAGGCTATTGCTGAGTGCTATCTTGAGCATCAACACAATTTTTTTAGCATCAGGCTTGTATCAAATCTATCAATTTTGGTCAAATATCGAAGACATCGCTATTTTATACCTCCTTTATAACTCAGGATTAATACTCTTAATCACTGCAGTCATAAGCATTTGGTTGCTAAAGAATAAAAAAAAGGAAAAGGTACCTAAAAAAAACACAAAAAAAATTTTAAAATTCATAACATTTTTTATCTTTTTTTATATCCTAAGCCATACGATACTCCGCGTTAGCATCCCCTATCTCGACTTTACGTTTTATGAGTGGGCTGATACCACGTGGTGGAGACTGCTTTTCTTTCCAATCAACTATCTAGAAACCATTCTGCTTTTCTTTTTACCATCTAATATTTCGTCTTCAATCAAGTGGGCACACTTTTTTCAGATTTTTATAATGAGTTTCATTTTGATGGTTGGATTGAGTTATCAACTCATGAAAAAACGTTTTTCCTACATTGCTTCTTCAGGGATTATTTATGCATTGGGTCTTTTTTTGGTAGCAGGAATGTATCAAGAGAACCCTGATTTATCCATCCACGTGCCGTATATTATGGTTTCTGAAGTGATTGAAAAAAACCAATATGGACCCTTTCATGGTGCTGTTCATTATTTGGAGAATAAGTATCGAAACGGGTCTGGTTATGAAATTGCCGTTGATGGGAATCAATTTGGCATCAAACAATTTGGCCAGGCCAACCTTCAAAACAATTCAATAGACTACCCCTTTGTTAGTTCTGGCCCCTTCTTTTCTTTGAATACAAATGGAATGAGTTTGAACGAGATTCAGGAGGGTGAACTTGACTATGATTTTGTGAATCCAAAAACCATGGAACAAGAAATCATTGATGCAGTTATGAATGATAGCGAGATTTATTTCAGCCCTTTAAATCCCTGGGACTGGCCTGAATCACTTGAGTGCAGTGGCTCTGAGCAAGCTCAATTTTCAGGCTATTGTAGCGCACTCATTTATAAGGGCATTGTTTTGATGGAGCTCAACCACGATCAATTTGAATTATTCGATTTAGAACTATCAGAAAATAAAAACCACCTGATGGTGGTGATTGAAGTGGATTCAGTTGATTATGCCGTTTACCTTTTAGACCTCTCAGGAATTAAGTAGAAAGCGACTAGTGATTAGGGGTAAGCTTTTCTTTATTTTTAGCAAAGCTAAAAATAGTTTTTCTAACAGCTAACAGCTCCTCAATGATTGTGGTTATAAGAGAATGCCTGAGGAGTACGTGAGAGTGAGTTATTAATTAATTTTAAAAAAAATCAGGAGATTTCTGGTCAAAAAGAAAAAGGTTGCTAAAATTTCCTTCTTATATAACCAGGT
This sequence comes from bacterium, assembly GCA_030426875.1. Lineage (GTDB taxonomy): Bacteria > Patescibacteriota > Gracilibacteria > UM-FILTER-43-11 > UM-FILTER-43-11 > JAUHWS01. The sequence goes on along the minus strand of JAUHXI010000053.1, from coordinate 1,092 downwards.
CAACCTCACATGGAAACACTCACGCCCTACAAAGATGAACCGTTAAAAATACCCGTTCAAAGGCTTCAATTTGACAACCCGAATGAAGACCGCAAAATGGTTTCGGGCACACTGACTCGCATTACAGGTGGGCCTTATTACCCAGCTCCGCTTGCCATCATTAATGAGGGAGGAGGAAGTGAAGCCCGTGTGCCACTCCAAACAGTACTCGAACAGTGTAATTTGAAGGCGGTTTTGGAAAGCGTTAAACAAGAACGTTTTGCACTGTATGATCGCCTTTGTGCACCATCAAACGTAGAATTCTCAGAAGTGCCTGAACCCACCATTTTTGGAGCTGGAGATGTCTTTGTTTTGGACAATCAAACTGGCACCATGCAGCAGAATCTTAGGCGGGCTTGTTTTGTAGCGGGTGACATGACCTTAGAATGCGCCGGTTCAACCAGCCCTGGAGGCGCTTTGTATACGCTGAACCCAAAAAAAAAGAGTAACAATGATTTTTTAGGTGGAGCTGTGACAGATGAGGGCATTGTGGTGGTAGCGGGTGATGGTGTGGGATCGAGCAGTCGCAAAGATGTTGAGGGGTTGATATATTATTTTAAACGAAAGCAGGGGAATTTGATAAAAGCGTGCCGACAAGCGGCAAGAGAAATGACAAAGGGGGTGTGCGTCACCGCCCAAGTGATCAGAGGCTTTGATAAGCACATCATCACCATTCGGATTGGTGATGTGTTGGGCCGTAGCCGTGATGCCAGTGGCAATCTCATTGGATCAGCTGAGGATCCAAACAACACAACAATCTATAACTTTGAAACAGGTGAATTTATTCTAGACACACCTGCAGTACCTCAATCCGCCTTGGAATATTTTACCACCGAACTAGAGCGCTTAAGAAGGCATGGTAATGCAAGTGAAATCGCGCAATTAATCTGTCGTAACGATGAAGCTAGGGTATTTCCTGGCATGGCAGGATATAATAATGAGGAGGCACAGGCCTTTGATAAAGCCCTTGAAAAACTTTTAAATCGCATTGAAGCTGGAGAGAAGGATATCATTCAGAGGGACCCCCTACTCTTACGTCATTTAGGCAGGCAA